>JABGQL010000116.1 GCA_018648825.1 Gammaproteobacteria bacterium | reverse complement strand
CCATCGCAATTTGCGAAACAGGATCAAATTCTGATCTTTCAACAGACACAAAAAACAGATAACCAACTGTTTATACAAACCTTTCAAGCAACGGCACACCTTATGCAATATCCCCTGTGAACCCGTATACAAACAGGAGATACCCATGAAGCTAGAACGTATTGAAGAGAGTGATAAAACCCTTGTCATCAAACTATCCGGCGAACTTGATGCCCTGGGGAGCAATCAGATACGTCCTGACCTGGAGACCATTACCGAAGACAAAACCATTCAGGAGGTCACCCTTGATCTAGGAGAGGTGACCTTTCTGGACTCATCCGGTATCGGTGCCATTGTCTTTATGTACAAGCGGGTCAAGGCCGGGAATCGCACCCTGAAGCTGGTTGAGGTAGATGGCCAACCACGAGAGCTGATTGAGCTACTACGTATCGATAGCGCCATTCCAGTCACCATGAGGGGTACTGAAAAACTGGACACGGTATTCCCATCATGAAAAAAGCACGGATTCTTCCACTACTCATCGGCTGCAACTTAGCCCTCTCAGGCTGTGTCTACTGGCCCCCTGAGGGGTACGGCGGTATGGCAGAGTTTGATCCTGGCACCCTGATTCCAGTAGAGGCGGACCAACCACTGGAGCCTAAACACGGGATGCGCTTTGACCTAGAACTGCTCGATCAGCAACTCAATCTGCTGGTACTCGATGGTGCTGAACTCTGCTTCCCCGCTACCGTGGTGCAGGCAGAAAAAAGGCAGCACCGTATCCTGCGTGAACTGGCGGGGGGACTCTACTATGATGCCGCTAATGATCTGCTCATTCAGCGCCAGCTACTCAACCGCCTTGAACGACAACTGGATTACATCAAGGGCAACGACCTCTGTGTGGTCCCCATGAACGAGGGTAGCGATCCCCCCGGAGCATTGGGGAGACAGATCACCGACCTGCTCAATCGTGATAATCAGTTTGCCAGCGGCTCCCCCGCCCTTAACCCCAAATATATCGCTCATCTGGCTGAGGCTGCTGCGCTGCTGCGAGAAAATCACGGCTTCCGTTTGCGCATTATTGGTCATGCCGATAGCAGTGAGACAATAGAAGAAGAGAGCATCGCCTTGCAACGCGCTGAACAGGTAGGGCGTTATCTGCAGGTGATGGGGCTATCGCCCAAACGGATTCAGATCGATACAGTCGATGCCTCAGACCCGCTATTCCATGACCACACTGCAGAGGGGCAACTGGTCAACCGCAGAGTCACCATCGAGCTGCTGGAGGCCCCGACTCCAACACTGGCTGAATGGAGGAAATTACAGTGAACCGAGATCAGATCTTTCACCTCATCGCCTTTCTCTATCTGTTGCTGTTCCCCTTCTTTGTGCTCGCAGTACCCTATCAGGTACAGGTTGGGGACCTGGTCAGGGTCTCTCTACCTGGCGAGGAGTCGCTAGACAGAAGCTATGCGGTTAATCGACAGGGGGAGATTATCCTGCCAGAGGTGGGCGCACTGAAGGTAGTTGGTCTGGATGAGGCCACGATGGAGGCCAATATCCACCAATCACTGCAACAGATTTTTCGTGACCTTCTCAATCTCAAGGTCTATGTAGAGAAGCGTCAACAGCTAATCAATGTACTCGGCTATGTTGAGACTCCCGGTGAGGTCACCCTCCCCGCCAACGGCACCATCCAGATGGCACTGCATCAGGCTGGCGGGCTACGGGCCGGTGCTCAACTCAACCAACTGCAGCTGCGTCGTGGCAACAGCAACACTCCATTCAACTACAAGCAGTATCTTGACCATGGAGACCCAGCACTGCTGCCGCAACTCCAGTCACTGGATACCCTGTTTATCCCCGCCTCTCCAATGATCGGCAATGTCGAGGTCGATTTTGACCCTTCCAAACTGGCTCTATCTGGGGATGCCGGTGAGAACCGCAAGGGGGTCAAGGTGTTTGGTGAGGTCAACAGCCCCGGCAGCTTCTCCTATAAGCCAGAAATGGATCTGGTTGATCTGCTGATGCGTGCTGGTGGCGTAACCCGTTATGCTGGAGTCGAACAGATCCGCATCATCAGCGAGGGGAACCCCGCCCTATTCAATCTCAAACGCTACCTCGACTCTGGGGATATGGCCCTACTACCCACAGTAATTGAGGGGGCCACCATCTTTGTCCCCAAACAGGAGGAGGAGATCAAGGCCGGTGCCAATATTGTCTACGTGATGGGAGAGGTGGCCGATCCAGGGGCCTATGAAAACAAGAGCGGGGCCACCTTTATGGATATTCTCGCCAACGCCGGTGGCCCAACCCGCTTTGCTGAGTCACGCCAGATCCGCATCATCAAGGGGGATGGCACCATTCATCCCTTTGATCTGGCGGGCTACACCGAGGGGACAGTACCCAGCGGCCTGCCTGAGATTAAGGCGGGTGATGCCATCTTCGTCCCCGAAAAGACCAATATGAACGAGAAATCCTGGCTCAAAATTGCCCCCAGCCGGGCAGTTCGGGTGATTGGCGAAGTGGCACGCCCCGACCGGGTCGAGTGGTCTGACGAGATGTCTCTGCTCGACCTGCTGGCCCATGTGGGTGGCCCCCGTGCACGTGCCGATACCGCCAATATCGAGATTGTGACCCCAGATGAGAGCGGCAACAACCAGACCACCCTGTTTAATCTCGATGCCTTTATTGAGCAGGGGCAAAATGAACAGCAGCTGCCAAAAATCCGCGCTGGTTCCACTATTCGGGTTCACGACCTCCCCCAAGACCCCAGTGACAACAAATCACAGTGGGTACGACAATCTTCCGAAAAGTCAATCTACATCTTCGGTCAGGTCGGTGCACCCGGTCGCTACATGTTCACTGACCGGCTCAACTTTCTCGACATCCTCTCCGCTGCCGATGGTCCAACCAAGGATGCCGACCTGCATAATATCCGTATCAGCCACCGCAACGGCATCCATGCCCAAGTCAGCAAGCTCAACCTTGCCCTCTATTTTGAGACCGGAGATGAGCACCTGCTACCAGAAGTAAAAATGGGTGACACCATCTACATTCCAGAAAAGGAGCGCATCTGGCTCGATCAGCAACAACAGAAGATGGTGCGAGTGATGGGGGCCGTCCACACCCCAGGACGCTACCGTTTTAATGACTCAATGATGTTACTAGATCTGCTGGCCGAGGCGGGAGGTCCCAAGGAGAACGCTTATCTGGAGAACATTGTAGTGGTCAACCACTCCTGCTGTAAGGGGCAGTCACGCAGTTTTAACCTAACCGACTTCAACCGTGATGCTGATATCAGCCGTATTCCGGTACTGCGCGCAGGTGACACCATCTATGTGCCCGACCGAGGAGAGAGTCTACTGGCGCAGTTCAGAAACGCACTGGGGGACATTACCGATATTGTCTCACTGGGATCACTACTTGGCTGGTTATGAGGCACTGTAATACCATGAAAAAGAGAGAGATTATCCCTTCACAACATATGGAGATTGAGAGTATCTTCTACCACACCCTGAATGGTAACAAGCGCTCTATCGCAATCACCTCAACCAACCCTGGTGAAGGAGTCAGTACCCTAGCCCTCGCACTGACCCAGCGCCACCTGCTGGCAGGCCACCGCACACTGCTGGTCGACCTGAACCTGCAAAACCCGACACTACAAACGCTATTTGATGACGATACCTCAACCACGGAGCTGCTCTCTCCACCTCAGCTGATCAACATTGGTAACGGCGATGCTACCGTGATGGGGGTGGTTGCACCCAAACGCCGGGAGACAATTCTCAAGCTACGCAAACCGGGAGTACTGGAGACGGTAATCCAGCAGTGGCTGGAGGAGTATGAGCTGGTCATCATTGACACCATCCCGTTCAACGCCGCCAACAGTAACAACATCCCCACTGAGCGAATCTGTGCGGCCTGTGAATCCACCCTGTTAACCATACTCTGCGGAGTCACCACAGCCGCCTCCATAGAGCATACCACCGAGCAGCTAAAAGCAGGGGGGGCAACACTGAGCGGTACGCTGCTGAATGACCGAGACAACCCCTCTCTGCGCAGTGAGCTGTTACGTGAAGTGAGACGAATCACGCCCCTTTTACCCCGTACTGCAGAGCGGCTTGGGCAGTGGATTAAACAGAGTCGCTTGCTCTCACTGGCGACATAAACCGTAGATAATTTGTAATGGTGTTTGCCACATGATAAACAGAGACTTAATCATCAACACAGTAAAGAGAAATCCTATGAGTTTTCGACTAAAAATTGTCTTGGGAATTATCCTGATTGAAGTACTGCTGATGGTGGTTTTTAACTACACCACCATCCAATTTCTATCTCACTCCAATCGCGATCACCTTGAACATGAAGCTACTGTCACTAATCAACATATCCTCGATGCCATCGACAAAGAGGCACTGCAACTGCGTGACAGCCACAAGCTTCAACAGATGGTCAATCAGCTGATACAGAACAGTGATATTGCCTATATTCGCATCAGTGACATGGAGGGGGTTCTGGCAGAGAGCGAGGAGGAGTTCTCAACCAATCAGCATAGCGATAAAGATCAGAGTATTGAGATTCACTCTCCCATCATCGTCAGTGGCATTAATCTGGGGAGCCTGGAGCTGGGAATCAGTTTCCACTACATGAGTGAGATGGCCCATCAGGTACAGAATCGGTGGATCACCATGACACTGATACAGACTGCTCTAGCCGCCCTATTTGCACTGCTACTGGGCAGCTATCTCACACGACAGCTTCAGTACCTGCAGAGGGCGGTAGAGACCATCACAGAAAAAGGGGCTGGACATCAGATTGAACTCCATAGTGATCATGATCTGAGAAAGGTCACTATCGCCTTTAACCAGATGTCAAAGCGTCTTGCCGAATCTCACCAGCAAAACCGCCTGAGTTTAAAGGAGCAGAAACGACTCACCTCAATTGCCCGTAAAAATGAGAAGATCAATCGCGCCATCCTCTCTGCATCACAGGATGCGATCATCACCTTCAATTCCGATGGCTCGGTTGAGGAGTGGAACCATGTCGCAGAAACTCTCTTTGGCTGGCCGTCAGAGGCACAGCAATCTCTAAAAATATCAGACCTGATTATGGGAGACAGTGAGGCCAATGAAGAGTGTCACGATATTGTAAAGTTTATCCAAGTCCACATGGGAGAGGCGCAACACAGGGAGCTGCTGGCCACACCACGCAACAGAGCCCCACTTACCGTTGAATTCTCTATCTCCCCGATCCAGACCGACAGTAGTCCGATGTACACCGCCTTTATCCACGATTTAACAGAGCAGCGGATCAGAAATGCAGAGCTTGAGCTCGCCGCCCATACCTTTGACAGCAATGAGGCGATTATCATCACGGATACTGACAATCGTATTCTCAAAGTCAACCGAGCCTTCACAGAAATCACTGGATACAGTGCTGAAGAGGCGATTGGAGAGACCCCACGGCTGATCTCCTCCGGCAGACAGTCCGCCGAATTTTACCGAGAGATGTGGAGTACCATCCACCAACAGGGGAGCTGGAGCGGTGAGATCTACAACCGTAAAAAAAATGGAGAGATCTTTCCTGAATACATCAGCATCAGCGCAGTCAAAGGGAATGGGACTGAAGTCACCCACTATATTGCCCACTTTATGGATATCAGTGAGCAGAAACAGATTGAGGAGTCACTCAAGATGGCCCGCCTTGAGGCAGAACACGCCAGTGAGTCAAAGAGCCGATTCCTTGCCACCATGAGTCATGAGATCCGCTCTCCACTCAACGCTATCCTCACCATGAATGAAATTTTAAAATCCTCCGGGCTCACCCCAGAGCAACAGGAGCTGGCCCACATTGCCAGTGAGGGGGGCAATACATTGATGATGCTGATCAACGATATTCTCGACTTCAGCAAGATCGAATCAGGACAGATGAAGATTGAAGAGGAGTGGTTCAACCTGGCTGAGCATCTTGAAGATGTTGTAGAACTGTTGGCCACACAAGGACACAACAAGGGGATTGAGGTGGTCACCGTACTCTCCCCCCACCTTCATAGCCGTTATCTGGGCGATGCGGTACGTATCCGCCAAATATTGATTAACCTGCTCAACAATGCAATTAAATTTACCGACCAAGGGGGGGTGATTCTGCGCCTACTACCCGATTCACCACAGAGGATAGTGATTGAGGTAGAAGATAGCGGGATCGGTATCTCCGAGTCACAACAGCAGCAGATCTTCTCCGAATTCATTCAGGTAGATAGCGGAGATAACCGCCAGTATATGGGGTCAGGACTGGGATTAACCATTGTCCAACGGCTGGTAGACCTAATGGGTGGTGAAATTACCCTGCAGAGCCATGAGGGGGATGGCAGCCTGTTCCGGATCTCACTCCCCTTGCAGGGGGAGGGTTCTCTAAGCCCCCTACCTCCTGCCCAACAGCTCCCACAACTCTGTCTCATCTCAGATAACCCCCTCCTCCGCAAAGGGTTGGAGGAGCAGTTTGCCCTGCTACAGGCCCCTATAGTCAGCTGTTCTCTGAGAGAGGAACCACCACTGTCCAAAGCAGAGCAATCTCTGATACTGCTCGACACAATCGACAATCTAGTTGACGACCCAGTTAGCATGCCCTCAAAGTGGCAGCGTGTTGCTCTCATCACCCTTCAGCAACAACACAGCGATACCTTGCCACGGGAGCAGCTCGATGGCCTCCTGCGCAAACCACTCTCTCTGGGGAGTATTAACAACCTGTTAAGCGGAAATATCGACCAACCCAACCTACATCTGCCCCCGGTTTCAGAGACCATTACGCATCAGCCAATAACCTCAGAAAAAAATGGTCAGATAGAGATTCTGCTGGTTGAAGATAGTCCCGCTAATCAGGCTGTGGTCATGGCACTACTGAAGAAACGGAACTACTCAGTGAGCTGTGCCAACAATGGTCAAGAGGCGTTGAAGGCCGCATCAAAACAGTCCTACAATCTAATTTTAATGGATCTAGCAATGCCGATAATGGACGGGTTGGAGGCGACCCGACAGCTGCGCAGAGGCCACTCACCCAACCAGAGCACCCCGATCATTGCAATGACCGCCAACGCCTTTGCAGATGACCGGGAGCGCTGCCTCGCCGCAGGAATGAACGACTATCTGAGCAAACCACTCAACACCCAACAGTTCTACAGCTGCCTACAACAGTGGCAGGAGAGCACCACTGAAGCAGAGCGTACAGCGCAGAGCAGTGAACTGCTGGAGATTGAGGTTATGGAGAGGTTGGCTGCAGACACCTCATGGAACGCTCTGCCAAGGATTTTGGGTATCTACTTTGTTGAGACAGAAGAGCGTATTCCAAAAATGGTTGAACTGTATCAGCAACAAGCATGGCAAGCATTGGGAGATGAGGCTCATGCCCTCAAGAGCAGCTCTGGCAGTTTCGGCATTGTTCGTCTACAGGCGGTTGCACGGGAGATCGAGCTATCCGCAAAAGAGGGGAATATTACGATCATAGAGCAGGCAATGGAAGGGTTGGTGCTACTGGCAGAGCACTCTATAGAAGAAGTTAAACAGTATCTTAAGGAGCGTACCGATGGAACGACTACTACTGGAGCATGAACAAGAAACCTCACTAGAGGGGGTACGAAAGCTACGCCATCTGTTGCAGCAGACTCTTCAGGCCACCCTCTTTCAGCCCGCATTAATTAACAATATCCGGCTCTGTTTTGCAGAGGCCGCCACCAACCTGGTAAAACACAACCAGCCTGTCAGCAACACCATCCAACTGCGTTTTGGAAAAGATGATGCCGGCTGGTGGCTGGAGTTGGTCGACGATGAAGGGGTATGGGATCCAACCATTCCCACTGCACCCATCGTTGCTAATCCTGATCCACTGGAGGCCATCTCGGGGCGTGGCATTTCACTGCTACACACACTTTGTGAAACCTTCCACTACACCACAGAGAGCACCAGCGGATTAAACCGCCTCCACCTGCACTGGAAGGAAGAGGTCTCAAAACAGCTGCCCACGGTGTTGATCGTTGAGGATGACAAGGCACTATGCGAACTCTATCAGCTCTATCTTGAGGGGCAGTTTGAGGTACTCTGCTGCAACAGTGGTATTGAGGCACTCACACTGCTCCCCCTCTACCCCATTGATCTGATTCTCTCTGATATCAGTATGCCACAGATGGGGGGGTTGGAGCTGCGCAAACAGCTACTGGAAGATCCCGACGTCTCTCTAATGCCCTTTGTATTTCTGACCTCCTCTGAAGAGGAGAAAGTTGAGAATCAGGCCAGCAGCCTGGGGATTGATGATTTCATCCATAAGCCGGTTACCAAAGAGCAGCTTACACACACCATACAGCGGGTTCTGGGGCGCAACCGACAGATCGTACGTCAACTATCAGACCGCATCAATCAGCGCATCACTGCTACACTTCACCCAAAACTACCTCCACAACTGCATGGCTGGAAGTTGGCTACAGCCAGCCGTAATACTGGGATTGGTGGTGGCGACCTACTGCTCTACCAAAGCAGCCCCTCACAAACTCTGATCACCCTAACCGACATTATGGGGCATGATGATACGGCAAAATTTTTCGCCTACGCCTATGGAGGGCTGCTACGGGGGTTGATGCAGACCATCGCACTCAAGCACCACCCGGGGCCACTACTGGATGCCCTCTCCGAGGCTGCACTGGAGGATGAGCTTCTGTCACAGATCACCCTCACCTCTGTCGCTGTAACGCTGTCTGAACAGGGACAGATATCGATTGCCTGCGCAGGACATCCCACACCCTTGAAAATATCAAAACACGGTATTCAAACCGTGCATGTAGGCGGTGTACTACCAGGTCTGATTGCCAATGTAGAGTACGCCTCAACCACTTTGACGCTACACCCCGGTGAACGCATAGCCCTCTTTACCGACGGCCTGTTTGAGTCGGCCCCCAGTGAGGCACAGCGCAAACATCTGGAAGAGCAGATTCGATTCTCACTGCATGATACACTCCGGCTCCCTATTGAGCAGGCCATTGAACAGGTGATGACTATTTTTGACCAGATAGCGGGAACACCACCCAATGATGACACCCTGTTACTACTGCTAGAACCGATCGAAAAAGAGGAAGGCAATGGAGAACCCACAGGTCCTGCTGGTTGAAGATACCGAATCACTGGCTGAGATATACAAGGAGTACCTGAGAGAGGAGCCCATCCAGCTCCTCCATACCTCCACAGGAGCAGAGGCAAAAGAGCTAATCCAGACCCATTCTCCACTGCTGATCATTCTTGATCTAAAGCTACCGGATATGGATGGGCAGGAGATTTTACAGTGGATTCAGCATCAACAGCTCCCCACAGAGGTGGTTGTCATTACCGCACACAGCTCGGTTGATATCGCTGTTGATGTGATGCGCGACGGTGCAATCGACTTTCTCCAGAAGCCATTTGACGGCAGCCGTTTCCGTACCACAGTGCGCAATGCCCTAGAGCAGAGCCAACTCAAACATTGGGTTGATGAGCTGCAGAATACCTTTGATCGGCACCATTACCATGGCTTTATCGGTGGCAGTCTGCCAATGCAGGCCGTCTACCGCATTATTGATGCCGCCGCCCCCAGCAGTGCCACTATCTTTATCACCGGAGAGAGTGGTACCGGTAAAGAGGTGTGTGCCGAGGCGATCCATAAGCAGGGGCCTCGTGCCAAACAGCCCTTTATCCCACTCAACTGCGGTGCCATTCCAAAGGATCTGATGGAGAGTGAGATCTTTGGTCAAATCAAAGGGGCCTTCACTGGCGCACTCACCGAACGCAAAGGAGCCGCAACCCTGGCCGATGGTGGCACCCTATTTCTGGATGAGATCGGCGAGATGGATCTTGACCTACAGACCAAGCTGCTACGCTTTGTACAGGCCGGAACCTTCCAGAAAGTCGGCTCCAGCAAGGTGGAAACGGTCGATGTACGCTTCATCTGTGCTACCAACCGTAACCCGCTCGACGAGGTGGCTGCAGGGCGCTTCCGCGAAGATCTCTTCTACCGTCTCCATGTGGTACCACTCCACCTCCCCCCCCTGCACGATCGTGGAGATGACATTTTGCAGATCGCCAGCCACTTTCTCGGCTGCTATGCCGAAGAGGAGAATAAATCATTCCGCAGCTTCTCCCCTGAAGTAGAAGTAATTCTGCGCAGCTACAGCTGGCCTGGAAATGTTAGGCAGCTACAGAACGTCATCCGCAACATCATGGTACTGCACAATGGTGATACAGTAACCATCAGCCACCTCCCCCCACCTCTGGATACCTCCTTGAGTGAACAAGAGCTGACCCGCATGATCCCTGTAACAGCACCGTCCGCAGATCAAGCCTCCCCTCAAGCGGTCGCGGTACAGCCTCTCGCGGTTGTGGAGCGGGAAGCCATTGAACAAGCTATCGCTCTCTGCAATGACAACATCCCCAAGGCCGCTGCCTTGCTGGAGGTCAGCCCATCTACCATTTATCGCAAGAAGCAGGCTTGGGAGAGCCATTAAGAGATTGCTGCGGTAGGTACATCTAATTATTGGGAATGCCGAAGATCAGGTTGCTAAATCCTAATTCAGGAATTCCAGTGCCAAGTGTAAGCTGACGTAACACCGCCCTCACAGCTAAGGTCTGTCTTCTGCTTACGGCTATAGAGCAGTCTCTCACACTCACAATAGTATGGGGTGGTGGTTAATACACATTACCGCCCTTTACCGCACCGGCAGCTTCAACCGGATATTTGAACCACTAACGATCCGATCAACATGGGCACCAATTTTCTCCCCCTCAATTACCGCATGCAGGTGCCAGGATTCTCCCGGATGGGTGTAGATCCCTTGTTGCAGCGCGGAGTAAAAACCCACCACAGTTGCCCGCTGGTTTGTACGTAATTCTCTATGCTGATGATAGAACTTCTCTCTCCCGCCATGCCCTGTAAAAGCGGGGTTACGCTCATTGATCACATGAATCTGCAGTTGGTCAAAATTTCCCTCCAACAAGAAAGGAAAGGGCTTGTCGACATCAAAATCAGCATCCATTGCTAATCCAAGGATCTCCATGTATAGGTCCTCTTGGTTCATTGCACCTTCAATGGTGACGCTTTGCCATTGCTCTACCTGCGAAACCGCCAGAAGCACCGCCTGCTCACTTTGTGGAATTGTATGAGCTGATTGACCCATGCCATCAATGCCGTAATCAAGATAGATCCTTCCATCCAATACAGTGATTTCACCTCTCCCATGCTCAATGGCACCAACCGCATAGCTATCTGTTACCGGTATAGCTGTTTGCAACTCAATGACACCTTCACTTTTTCTTTGCTGAATCATCTCCTTGTATGCGCCATAGCTAACCACTTCACTCTGTTCTGCACTGGCTATAAAACCAGACATCAGGGACAAAATAGCTGTAACACCTATATAAATTGCTTTGCCCATTTTCATTTCTCTAATTCACTTTGTAGATCGCATGACAGGCGACACATTGCTGCATCAGCTCACCGGTAAACTCGGTCAGAGTCTGCATATCATCCGTCTCCGCACGGATTGCTAACTCCTCAAACATCATGTGTGTTGGCCCACCAATCTGTTTAAACGATGCGGATGTCTTTCTTTTAATGGACATAGGTGTATTACGCGCCATTCTATTTCCAGAATATTTGGCTGCCTGAATGATTTTTTCTGGATTCTCTTCGGCAATACCGCTGATCACTCCTTGAATGCTAACTAACATCTGGCGCATTTCGCTGAGAAACTCTACTTTCTCCGCATCAGTAAAACCGAGGTTCTCTCTGGCATCAATCTGGGCTGGGGCGCTACTTGCAAATACAGAACTACTCAGGATGAGTGCCGACAATAAGGCAACTGATATTTTCATGATGGTCTCCTACAGAGGGTGAAGTTACAGCTTTCTGTAGGCTATCGAAAAACAGAAACAGTACGTATGATTTGAATCATATATCGATAATTGGAGGCATTCACATGTCAAAGGCAATTTTTATGATTGATTCAACAATAGATTGGAAGGCCATAACAAGACAATTACCCTTGCCAGAAATCCCTGAACTGCTCCGTCAATCATCTAGGTTACAAACCGCTACAGCAGGAACCACCTTATATAGCCGAGGTGAACGCCCCAGTACTGTTATCTGTGTACTTGAGGGTGAGTTGCGTCTAGTACGTTACTCTTTGGATGGGTCGGAGATTACCCTACAGCGTTCTCGTTCTGGCTTTATTGCTGAGGCAAGCATGGAGGCAGATGCCTATCACTGTGATGTGGTTACTATGGAGAAGAGCCAATTGCTCCTTTTTCCACTGCCCGAATTTCACACCGCACTCAATCATGACCCTATTTTCAACCGTGCCTGGATCAAGAGTCAGGCAAATGAGGTACGCCGTCTCCGTGCCCAATGTGAACGACTTAGTCTAAACAGTGCCTCTGAACGAATACTTCACTATATAGAGGCCGAAGGCGTTAATGGTGTACTGATACTGACTCAGTCTCGCAAGGCTTGGGCCAATGAATTAGGTCTGTCTCATGAGGTGGTTTACAGGACACTAAAAGCATTGCATGAAACTAAAAGAATCACTACCGATGGTAACCGAATCACTCTTTTATCGCCCATTCCATAAGTGAGAATTGGTGATTATTCGTAACCCCTCTGCCTAATTTTAACAGCACTCGATATGTCGGCTTTGAGTCATCTACAGCCGTGAGAGAACCTGCTTCTAGTGTGGCTTCTGAGGCAGCTCTGGTCGCACTGCCGCCAGTAACCATCCAATAGAGTGACGGAAGCTTCATACACAAAGCAGTCATCGGCATTTCAGAGATTTATAGAGGATATTTGCTTCTTCTAATAATGTAGGTTCAAGCTCAGTAATCTTGGAGATCAAGTCTATTTGGCAATGGGTCACTGTCAAAACAACAATGGTATCCCTCATTACAGTACAAACCAGATGGTGCTTCTGTACAGTATAAAAAGAGAGAGCCTCTGAGAAAGCGTTTTTAGTTTGAAGGATGCCGGGGTGTTCCTTGATCAGTAATAGACTATTCTGTACATCCTCGATATAGCGGTTAGCCACTGCAATTCCAAACTGACTGATGGAGTAATTCCTGATCTCAACCAAGTCAAACATAGCCCTGTCTGTCAGTTGCAAGTCGGTCATTTGGACTGATTGGAGAGAAATTGATCTAGGTCGGTATTTAAATCACCTGAGAATGTGGTAGTACGGCCAGCGATAGCATCTTGGTAACCGCTCACAATACTGGCTCTCAATTCTTGAGCTTCTATTCTCTCTTTTTTCTCTCTGAGTAAACTTCTTAAAAATTCACTGGGTGTAGCATAGAGCGAGCCATCACCGGTATTCTGGTCAACGAAAGCGCGAAGCTCATTCGTTAGTGATAAATTAAGACTGTGTGACATCGTCCTCTCCAGATGATCCTGATAATTTCTTGAACTATATACAGCTTGTCGAATAACGTCAATAAATGTCACGCTGACGAAAACTCCATACACATTGCCACCTCTCGAGTCAGCATAGTAACCCAGCACCCTTCTATATTAATGAAACCACTCAGTAGCCACAAAGTGCTTTGAGATCTTTAGTCAACAGAAAGAGGTGATGATGGTCAGTCATGCTCTCTTCGAATTCCCATGACTGATACCAACGCTTGGCATCATCTTTCGCATGAATGAGCAATACCCGAATTCCAGCCAGATCTGCAGCTTGAGCTGTACGAAGCAGAGCATCTTTGAGTAGTGCATTTCCCAGCCCGACGTTCTGGTACTCTGTATCAACCGCTAAACGCGCAAGAATCATTACAGGAACGGGATGGCGGCGATCGGCCAGCGCTTACGTACATTGTCACGACAAGTAAGCATTTAAAACTACACCTAATCACTATAATCCTTCTCTCCAGCCATAACATCCAAATCATACCGAGACTGCAAATTCATCCAAAGCTGAACAGGTACCCAACCAGAGCACGACTACCATTAAACATATCTGCGATCTGAAAGGTCAACAAAAACACTCCCGGATAAAACCAGTGGGGGCGCACCTCACCTTGGCTCACAAACCAGCGAGGCAGTGACCACCCTTTCAACAACCTGCAACCAACCCATACAACTATAATACCAAGCAGTGCGCCACCCACAATATCGGTTGGGTGGTGTAACCCCAGATAGAGTCGGGGAAGCATAATCATCAGCGTACTGTAGAGCAGTGCAAACAGCCCAGCTCTATAGGAGAGCAGAAAAATCCCAGCCGATAGCGCATAGAATAGTGCAGCATGGTCACTGGGGAAGGCACTCCACCCCTCCAGCGCTCTTGGTTCCATTCCATAGGGGAGGATAAAATCAATCTCACTGTTATGCATGGGGCGTACCCGGAAAGGGAGCACTTTAGCCGACACCCTTGCCAGCACCATCACCACAAAACTGAGTATGATCAGCTGTACAACGGTCTCTCGCTGTTGCTGTTGATCAGGGCGTTCACGAAACCACAACCACCAGAGAATCAGCATTAAAACACCGCCCTTCATCAGGCTGTTGATCGACAACAGATAGATACCATAATCAAGTTGAGGGTAATGACCTGCAAACCCATTCAACTGCTGCAACACCCACTGATCAAATCTATTCATTGGATCATTTTCAATCTATGATCCGGACTGGCTGAGCAGAGGAACCTGCTCCACCGCAATCTCATTAAAGACAGCATCAATCAACGCCCTCAACCCCTGAGCCAATCCAGTTTGTGGCTGCACCCCCAATGCCCGCTTCAAGCTCTTTGGGTCCCCTATTGAGATCCGAATATCTCCATAACGCTTAGGCTCATGCACCAGCTCTACCCGGCTACGGGTGATCATTGTCAGGGTCTGAGCTAACTGCAGGATAGAGGTCTCTTTCCCTGTACAGACATTGAATACAGCAGGATTAGTGCTCACCTGCTGCATACCCATACAGAGCGCATCCACAACATCACTGACATAGACAAAATCACGGGTCTGCAAGCCATCACCAAAGATATCCAGTCTCTTCTTACCTCGCAGCATCCGGTCTACAAAGATAGAGATCACCCCAGAGTAGGGAGAACTGGGGTTCTGACGAGGACCATAGACATTGAAGAAACGCATCCCGATAGTCGGCACCCCATGAACCAGTGAGGCGACCCGAGCATGCATCTCTGAACTGGCCTTGTCTGCACCATAGGCGGTCAATGGTCGAATCGCTGCACTCTCTCTAAGCGGCATATCGGCATTGTCTCCATAGACCGCTGCCGAGGAGGCATAGACTACGGGACGCTTACCCTTACGGGCCGCATCCAGCACATTCACGGTGCCGGTCACATTGACCCGGTGGGTTTCAGACCACTCCTCAATCGACTGCTGTACGGATGCAATAGCGGCCAGATGAAAACAGCCATCCATCCCCTCCATTGCACTCTGCACCTGCTCAGACCGGGTCACATCTCCAATCTGCACCTCACACTGAGACGGCACATTATCTAGGCTTCCGGTTGAGAGGTTATCAAGTATACGGACTCGGTGCCCTTGGGCTAGCAAGCGATCTGCAAGGTGGGAACCGATAAAACCACAACCTCCGGTAATCAAATAACTGGGCATTGTTCTTCTCCTGTTGCATGGTAGTTAACCTTGCTTGAGCAAACGATATGCCAGCATTGATTTTCCTTGTTTTTACTGCACTTAACCGAGCCAATCACTACAATTTGAGGCACTCTGCTTCGCATTTTGCATGCTATCCCCCACGCCAGTTGCGCTTTGCACAGCTAAAGCGGGAATTCCTCCTCTTTTTCACTACGGCACCCTATTTGCTCTATCTGTACCATGAATAGAGAACCGCACTACACCATCCACCTACTACTCGACAGCCGCACCTTGGGTGGCATCGAAACCCATGTACTCCAGCTTGCCAAGGGGCTACAGAAAATGGGCCACCATCCACGGGTGGTTTTTCTTACCGATTATGGTCCCCATCCACTGCAACGGTTACTACAACAGGCCGATATTCAATACTGCACGCTGGGTGGTAGTTTCACCGCTCTGTGGCGACATCTCCACCAGAGCTCTTCTATACTGCTCCACACCCACGGCTACAAGGCGGGGATCATGGGGCGCATTGCTGCACGACTGCTCCACCTCCCCGTGCTCTCCACCTTCCATGCCGGTGAGATACCAAAGGGGCGGCTTGCCCTCTATGACTGGATCGATCGCCACTCAGCCCCTCTAGCCCACCAGAGATTCTGCGTAAGCCAAGAGATTGCCACACGACTCAGCACTCACGCTGATGTGATGGACAATTTTGTAGAGACCCACTCCCTTGCCTCTAGCCAAGGGGAGGAGATCGCCTTTGTGGGAAGACTCAGCCGTGAAAAGGGGGCCGACCGTTTTCTACAGCTGGCTGCCCTCTTCCCGAAACAGCGCTTCCATATCTATGGCGAGGGGCCACTCCGTACAAGTCTGGAAAGAGATGCCAGCAACAATATCCATTTTCACGGTCAGCAGACCGGGATGGAGAGGGTTTGGCCTCGGATTGGATTATTGCTGATGCCATCTCGCCATGAGGGGTTACCAATGGCAGCACTGGAGGCGATGGCACGAGGAATACCGGTACTGGCATCTGCAGTGGGAGCACTCGACCAGCTCATCAACCATAACCAAAATGGATGGCTCACCCCCTCAGGGGATCTGAAGCAGATACGCACCCATCTGCAGCAGTGGATCTCTCTACCTGCCCAACAGAAAAGCACTCTACAGGAAGAGGCTCGCAACACTATTGAGCAACGCTTCTCGACACAGGTGGCTATTCCTAAACTGATTGCACACTACCAACAGGCCGTTGCAATCTGCAATGCAGAGTAAGAGAGGCCACAGTTAAAAACCAACCAAAACCATAACAGGAGATTATATAACAATCAGTTATAGAGAAAAATCATATCTGGCCCACCCCTTGCTAAAGCTAACTACAGATTCAGACAGGA
>JABGQL010000126.1:10855-17381 GCA_018648825.1 Gammaproteobacteria bacterium | reverse complement strand
AACAATCGGTTTCAGTATCACAGACAAATCACCCGCTTCTAACGGGTGGTTTGTCTAAACAAGGATAAGCTAGTACAGTACAATGCTATCCTATGCAAAAAATTAATTGGGCAAGCCATCAGTATGATCTCGGCCATACCGATATCGACCAGCAACATCAACAGCTGGTAGAGATCATCAATGAGTTGGTCGATCAACTTGACCAACCTGGGGATATCCTCACTAAACAACCACCTACTAAAGTAGGTGGGTTCGCACGGGTCGCAGTGGACTAAAGTCCACCCGCTTCGCTCCCCGCGCATTGCTGTACAACCAATTTCTCACTGTGCAGATCATTAACATCGTCAAACAGCAACTTGAGCTAAAGCTGACCGGCTAAAGCCGGTGGTTTCAACCTTGAAAATGGAAATGACCTCATCAAACTAGTACGGTACGCTAAAGAGCACTTCAAGTATGAGGAATCTCTTCTAGAAGAGATTGAGTTCTCAGGACTGAACGAACAGTACGATAGCCACCACCAATATCTCGACAAAATGGATGAGTTTATCCTCCATTCAGAAACACTCCGCAGAGATGACATTATCGCCTATATGCTGGAGTGGTGGGAGCAGCATATCTTGGTCGAAGATATGGCCTACAAAGGGCAGATCTGAACCCTACTCTAAACATCCGTTTAGACACACAACGCCTTACACTTCTGTGATTGATCTCCATTGATTGATCCAAACTGCGCCCTGTTCTATAATTCTCGGCCCTTTTTTGAACGGGAGAATCCTCTCCTATTCACTGAATAGTCGAATATTATGAATAGATCTGCACAAGACACTGCCCCTTCTGCTGGAAAGCAACACGATTTTGGCCCGTTGTATCGCCCGGAGTTTGAGCGCGACAACTGTGGATTCGGGCTCATTGCCCATATGGATGGCAACCCCAGCAACGGGCTGGTACAGACCGCCATTGAATCCCTCAACCGCATGACCCACCGTGGTGCCATCGCTGCCGATGGTAAATCAGGGGATGGTTGCGGACTGCTGATGAAACAGCCCAAGGGCTTTATGCAGGCCATCGCTGCAGAGCAAGGTTTTACCCTGGCAGAGAACCACGCCGTTGGGATGATCTTCCTCAATCAGGACAGCGACAAAGCCAGCAAGGCGCGTGAATCTCTGGAGAGCAACCTCACTGCACAGGGGCTTGAGGTATTGGGCTGGCGCGAAGTGCCAGTCGACGCAGCCAACGCCTGTGGTGAACATGCGCTGACCATTCAGCCGCAGATTGAACAGATCTTCGTTAACGCCCCCGCCGATATGGATGAGGCCCATCTGGAACGCGCACTGTTTATCGCCCGCCGCCAGACTGAGAAAACCATTGAGCCTGAGGATGAGACCTTCTACGTCCCCAGCCTCTCTGCCCGTGTCATCTCCTATAAAGGGTTGGTGATGCCAGAGTTCCTCCCGGTCTTCTATAAAGATTTGGAAGATGAGCGCTTTGAATCTGCGTTGTGTGTCTACCACCAGCGCTTTGCTACCAACACCCTGCCACAGTGGCGTCTGGCTCAGCCATTCCGCCAGCTGGCTCACAACGGTGAGATCAACACCGTGCAGGGCAACCGCAACTGGTCGGTCGCCCGTGCGATGAAGTTTGAGACCCCACTGATCCCTGATATGGATGCCGTACGTCCACTGGTCTCAATGACCGGTTCCGACTCTAACAGTCTCGACAATATGCTCGAAGCACTGATGATGGGTGGCATGGATATCTTCCGTGCAATGCGTATGCTGGTACCCCCTGCATGGCAGAACATTGAGCAGATGGACCCCAACCTGCGCGCCTTCCACGAATATAACTCGATGCATATGGAGCCATGGGATGGCCCCGCCGGTATCGTACTCACCGATGGTCGTTATGCGGCCTGCGCCATGGACCGTAACGGCCTGCGCCCAGCCCGCTATGTCATCACCAAAGATCGGCACATCACTCTCGCCTCCGAGATTGGGGTGTATGAGTATGACCCTGCTGATGTAGTACAGAAGGGTCGACTCGGCCCTGGTCAGATGATTGCCGTTGACACCACCACCGGAGAGCTACTACTCCCCGGCATGATTGATGATGACCTGAAAACCCGCCAACCCTACAAACAGTGGCTGCGTGAACATACCGAGCGCCTCGCCACCACCATTCATGGACAGGAAGATCTGCTGAATGATGTTGATCCAGAGCTATTCCAAACTGCACAAAAACTGTTTCAGGTCTCCTCTGAGGAGCGTCAGGAAGTAGTCAAGGTACTCGCCTCCGCTGGACAAGAGGCCATCGGTGCAATGGGCGATGACACCCCGATCTCGGTGCTGTCTCAACGCAACCGCTCACCATACGACTACTTCCGTCAACAGTTTGCACAGGTCACCAATCCTCCGATCGACCCACTGCGTGAGCAGATTGTCATGTCACTGGAGACCTGCTTTGGTCGTGAGCTCAACATCTTTGAAGAGGCTGAGGTCCATGCACACCGACTGGTGGTCGACTCCCCCATCCTCTCCAAGACCAAATTCCGCCTACTGGTTACCCACAGTGACAGCGCCTATGCCGCTATCACCATTGATTTGGGATACACCGACGGCACTCTGGAACAGGCGATTGAGGGGATCTGTGATCAAGCGGAGCGTGCAGTACGCGGTGGTAAAACCATCATCGTACTGAGCGATCGCAACCTCTCTGCAGAGAAGAGTGTGATTCACGCCCTGCTTGCCACGGGTGCAGTTCACCACCATCTGGTACAGACCGGACTGCGTTGCGATGCCAATATCGTGGCTGAAACCGGAACCGCCCGCGATCCACACCAGTTTGCTACGCTGATCGGCTACGGTGCCAGCGCCGTCTACCCTTGGCTCGGTTATGAGATCATCCGTGACCTCGTCGATACAGGCGACATTCAAGAGATCACCTTCCATAAGGCCAGCAGTAACTACCGCAAGGGGATCAACAAGGGGCTGCTGAAGATTCTCTCTAAAATGGGAATCTCCACCATCACCAGTTATCGTGGTGCTCAGCTGTTTGAGGCCGTTGGCCTATCCCAAGACGTGGTCAATCTCTGCTTCCGAGGTACCACTTGCCGCATTCAAGGCGCCCGCTTTGAGGATCTGGAGGCGGAGCAGAAGAGTATCGCCAAAGGGGCTTGGAACCGTCGCAAACCTGTGGAACAGGGCGGCACACTCAAGTTTATGCATGGCGGTGAATACCACGCCTACAACCCCGACGTAGTCAAAAGCCTGCAGAAAGCTGTACGCAGTGGCGATAAGACGGACTACATGGTCTATGCCGACCATGTCAATGAGCGCCCTACTGCTACCCTGCGCGACATGCTCAAGCTTAGTGATACACAAACAGCGGTTCCTCTAGAAGAGGTGGAGACGTGGGAGGGGATTGCGCAGCGCTTTGATACTGCAGCGATGTCCCTTGGCGCGCTCTCCCCTGAGGCACATGAAGCGTTGGCAGTTGCGATGAACACCATCGGTGGCCGCTCCAACTCCGGTGAGGGGGGTGAAGATCCCGTACGCTACGGCACCAACAAGGTATCAAAGATCAAGCAGATCGCCTCTGGTCGCTTTGGTGTAACCCCACACTATTTGAGTAGTGCAGAGGTGCTACAGATCAAGGTTGCACAGGGTGCAAAACCTGGTGAGGGCGGACAGCTCCCCGGACAGAAGGTGAATGCACTGATTGCACGCCTGCGTAACTGTAACCCCGGCACTACGCTGATCTCACCACCGCCACACCACGACATCTACTCGATTGAGGATCTGGCACAGCTGATCTACGACCTCAAGCAGGTCAACCCAAAGGCACTGGTCTCTGTGAAACTGGTATCCGAGGCGGGGGTCGGCACCATCGCTGCTGGCGTAGCTAAGGCCTATGCTGACCTGATCACCA
Source organism: Gammaproteobacteria bacterium (assembly GCA_018648825.1). Lineage (GTDB taxonomy): Bacteria > Pseudomonadota > Gammaproteobacteria > Thiopontia. The sequence continues at coordinate 13,457 of JABGQL010000126.1, read as the reverse complement.
TTGCGGGTCACGATGGCGGCACCGGTGCAAGCCCACTCACCTCAGTCAAATACGCAGGCTCTCCATGGGAGCTGGGGCTCTCTGAGACCCATCAGATTCTGCGCGCCAATGATCTGCGCGACAAGGTACGTCTACAGACCGATGGTGGCCTAAAGACCGGCCTTGATGTGGTAAAGGCGGCCATTCTTGGCGCTGAAACCTTCGGCTTTGGTACCGCCCCCATGGTTGCTCTGGGTTGTAAGTACCTCAGAGTCTGTCACCTCAACAACTGTGCGGTAGGTATTGCAACTCAAGATGAGCGTCTGCGCTCCGAGTTCTTTATCGGCATGCCAGAGATGGTGATTAATATGTTCCGCTTCATCTCTGAAGAGGCGCGGGAGTGGATGGCCAAGCTGGGTGTACGCACCATGGATGAGCTGGTGGGTCGCACCGATCTGCTCGACATCATTGAGGGTAACACCGATAAGCAGCAGCATCTGGACCTGAGTCCACTACTCAACAAGAAGGCCAATGAGCTACTGGCTGACAAACCACAAATCTGTACTGCACCCAACAATACCCCATTCGACAAGGGTGAGTTGGCAGAGCAGATGGTGACCGATACTCTAAGTGCCATTGAGTCACAGGCTGGCGGCAACTTTAGCTACAAGGTACGCAATACGGATCGCTCGATTGGTGCTCGCCTCTCCGGCGAGATCGCCAAGCGTCACGGTAACCACGGCATGAACAACAACCCGATTGAGCTCAAGCTAACCGGCACCAGCGGCCAGAGCTTCGGGGTATGGAATGCCGGCGGCCTGAACATGACACTAGAAGGGGACGCCAACGACTACGTAGGCAAGGGCATGGCGGGCGGTAAGCTGACACTATTCCCACCCAAAGGGAGCCTCTTCAATAGCCACGAGACGCCAATCATGGGGAACACCTGCCTGTATGGTGCTACCGGAGGCGCTCTATTTGCCGCAGGCACTGCAGGCGAACGCTTCGGAGTGCGTAACTCTGGCGCACGCGCTGTAGTAGAGGGGCTGGGTGACCACGGCTGTGAATATATGACCGGCGGCCAAGTCACCGTGCTCGGCCCTACCGGAGTCAACTTCGGTGCCGCAATGACCGGAGGCTTCGCCTACATCCTCGATATGGATAACGGTTTTGTAGACCGCTACAACCATGAGATGGTGGACATCCACCGTATCACCCCAGAGATGATGGATGGACACCGCCTCCACCTGCGCAGCACCATTGAGACGTTTGTAACTGAGACCGGAAGCACATGGGGGCAACGCATTCTCGATGACTGGGATGACTTTGTACCGATGTTCTGGCTGGTAAAACCGAAGGCATTGGAACTGGATTCACTGCTGAGCATGCAGAAGGAGGCAGCGTAATGGGTAACATCTATCAATTTATCGAAGTCTCCCGCACCGATCCCAGCAAGACCTCGGCTACTGAGCGTAGCAAAGAGTACAAAGAGATCTATGCCGGTTTTAATGAGCAGCAGGCCGCCACACAGGCAGACCGTTGTCTCTCTTGCGGCAACCCTTACTGCTCTTGGAAGTGCCCAGTACACAACCACATCCCCCACTGGCTCAAGCTGGTGGCAGAGGGTGAGGTAGAGAAGGCTGCAGAGCTCTCTCACCGCACCAACTCCCTACCGGAGATGTGTGGTCGAGTCTGCCCTCAGGATCGCCTCTGTGAAGGCGCCTGTACCCTGAATGAGGATTTTGGAGCCGTTACTATCGGCGCCATCGAGAAGTACATCTCCGATACCGCCTTTGCACAAGGGTGGAGACCTGACATGTCAACCGCTGAACCGACCGGTAAGCGCGTTGCTATTGTCGGTGCTGGCCCTGCTGGACTGGGCTGTGCTGATGTATTGACACGCAATGGTGTGGAGTGTGTGGTGTTTGATCGCCACCCAGAGATCGGTGGCCTGCTCACCTTCGGTATCCCTGAGTTCAAGTTAGAGAAGGATGTGGTGCGTAAGCGCCGCGCAATCATGGAGGAGATGGGGGTTGAGTTCCGCCTCAACACCGAGATCGGCAAAGAGATCAGCTTCGAGCAGCTTGAGTCCGAGTATGATGCCGTATTCCTCGGCATGGGCACCTATAAGTACATGAGTGCTGGCATCCCCGGTGAGGAACTGCCCGGGGTACACGCTGCTCTCGACTTCCTCATCTCCAACGTCAACCGCTGTAACGGTTACGAAAAGGATGCCGCTGATTTTGTCGATATGGGGGGCCAGAAGGTGGTGGTTCTCGGAGGGGGGGACACTGCGATGGACTGCAACCGTACCTCTATCCGCCAGAATGCCGCAAACGTCACCTGCTCCTACCGTCGTGATGAGGCCAATATGCCGGGATCGAAGAAGGAGGTCGCCAACGCTAAGGAAGAGGGTGTTCAGTTCCGCTTCAATACGCAGCCCATTGAGATCGTTGGAGAGGGCAAAGTGGAGGGGCTGAAGGTGATCTCTACCCAGCTTGGCGAAGCCGATGAGAATGGTCGTCGCCGTCCTGAACCGATCCCAGGCAGTGAAGAGATTATCCCTGCCGATGCGGTGATTATCGCCTTTGGTTTCCAGCCCAACCCACCAGAGTGGGTCGCT
>JABGQL010000126.1:0-10755 GCA_018648825.1 Gammaproteobacteria bacterium | reverse complement strand
CGATGCGGTGATTATCGCCTTTGGTTTCCAGCCCAACCCACCAGAGTGGGTCGCTAAGCATAATATTGAGACCGATGGACGTAGCCGTGTTGTCGCTGCGGAAGAGCAGACCTTCATGAAACAGACCTCCAACCCCAAAGTCTTTGCGGGTGGAGATATGGTACGCGGCTCCAATCTGGTGGTCTCTGCCATCTGGGACGGACGCAAAGCTGCAGAGGGTATTCTCGACTATCTAGAGGTTTAAAGCTGCATACAACCACAGCCGAGACCTGATAGGATACAAACATGGATTTTGGATCTTTAATCGGTTTTCTATCAGGCCTCGGGATGGTGACGGGTGCAATCATCTATGAAGGCAACCTCGATCAGTTTATCAACACCCCCGGGTTGATGATTGTGATCGGTGGTACGCTCTCTGCAACCCTACTCAACTACAAGCTGACCGATGTAATGATCGGCTTTCACGCAGTGCATCGGGTCTTCACCTCTCATCGGGAGAACCCCAATGATGTACTGAATGATATGTTGATACTGAGCCGCACCGCCCAGATCAAGGGCCATGCAGCGATCGAGAAGCTACGCACCGACCAGGACTCTTGGTTTGTAAAAAAGACCATTGAGCTGACCGCAGAAAACACCGACGAGTCCATCATCCGTTCAGCACTACGCGCTGAAATTGGCTCAGTCAAACTACGCAACATGATCTCTGAGGATATCTTCCGTAAGATGAGTATGTATGCTCCTGGCTTTGGGATGATCGGAACCCTAATCGGCCTGATCCAGATGCTCAGCGCCATGGATGACCCCTCCCAAGTCGGCCCCTCTATGGCAACAGCCTTGACCACCACCTTCTACGGCTCCGTGCTCTCCACCATGATCTTTACCCCGATTGCAGGTAAGCTCAAATCTCGAACGCTGGAGTCAGTCACCAATCTGGAGATCATCTATATCAGCGCCGTGAGCATCAAACGGGGAGAGCATCCTCTATCACTCTATGAGCAGGCTATTGCTCTAATCCCACTAGGTTCACGTCGCCCATTCGAGATGCCCGAGCTAAAATAGCCAATGGAAAAGCTGCAACTCCGAGAGCTGTCTGATGATACCCCTAATGAGGATGACCTGCTCAACATACTCTCCGATGAAGAGAGTCAGGAGTCGGTCAGCGGTGGCTGGATTCTCACCTACGCCGATCTGATTACTGTTCTGTTGGTGCTATTTGTGATGCTGCAGACACTCTCTGACTTCAATGTAAAAAAGTTCAATTCACTCTTCTTTGGTCATTTTGCTACCGAGGAAAAACTGTCCCGACGCATTGAAGTCCCCACTATGGAGTCAGTGATTCTTGAGGATTACAAGACCTATAAGAGTGACGGAGCCTACACCAGCTTTACCCGCTTTCGCGATGAACAGCAGGAGATCACAAAACTGCTGGAACAGGTGCGCAAGGGGATCAAGACTCAGAAGCTACGCTACTATGTCACCGCCACCACCGATTCAGACAAGAGCTATGTAATGATTAAAATCCGCAGTGGGCTACTCTTTAAGTCCGGGGCAGCAGCGGTCTCAGCCGGTGCAAACGATATCATCAATAAAATCATCAAAGTGATCCAGCCTCATACTGAATACAGCATCAATATTCGAGGCCATACCGACAATATTCCGATCAAAACCAAACAGTTCCCCTCTAACTGGGAGCTCTCATCCATCCGTGCAACCAATCTGTTACGTTACCTGATTGATCAAGGGGTCGACCCTATGCGCCTTACCGCTACAGGATATGCCGACCTGATCCCCATCAGTAAAAACAATAACGCCACCAACCGTGCAAAAAACCGACGTGTGGAGTTTATGCTAAAGAGGTAATTAACGGTTCACCTCCCAGAGAAAGCTACCAATCTGATCCAGCCAGACCAGATAGTCCACCTCTACCGCAGCAATAGCAGCACTCGGCAGTATATCTGCCTCAGCCGATTCAGGGTCCTGCACCAATACCGTCCCTCCATTCTGCTTAACCACCTTCAGTCCATCAATACCATCCCTGTTTGCCCCCGTCAGCACCACAGCCAATAGAGACTCCCCATAGAGCTTGGCCGCCGAAATAAATAGCGGGTCAATCGAGGGTCGCGAGTGGTTCACCTGCTGACCATAAGAGAGGTGAATGCGCCCAGATCGAGCCACCATCATATGGGTATTGGGTGGCGCCAGATAAACCGTGCCGGCATCAGGGCGCTCCCCCTCTTCAGCAAACTTAAACTGGAGCTGTGTCTCTCTGTTTAACGCCTCAATCACATAATCATCGGTATCGGAGGCTTGGTGCCGTACCACCAACACCGGAATATTGAAATCTACCGGCAGAGGCGAGAAGATCTTCTTCAGTGCCTGAAACCCCCCAATTGAGGTACCCACCACAATCATCTTAATTTTTCTACGAGCCACTCCCATCAGCCTATTTTGCGGTAGATCCGCTGTTCTGAATGAAGTGGTTCAAAGTGCTGATTGAGCACGTTCGACTGTAGAGATTCATGGCTACCCAGACAGAGAATCCCCCCCTCATTAAGGCTCTCCGAAAAGAGCTGGAAGACACGATCTTTCAGGTTCTGATTAAAGTAGATCATCACATTACGACAGACAATCATGTTCATCTCTCCAAAAGAGTCATGAACCGCTAAATCATGCTCGGAAAACACAATATTCTTTTTCAACCCATTGGACATTACCGCATGTTCATAACGCGCATGGTAATAGTCCGAAAAGTCGCCCCGACCTCCGGCACTCTGATAGTTGCTGATATTGCGGCTCATCTCACCCAGAGGGCAAATACCTTCCATTGCCCGTTCCAGTATCGCCACATTAAAGTCGGTAGCATACAGACGGCTATACGAATAGAGTTCCAGCTCTGTCAACAGGATCGCCATAGAGTAGACCTCTTCGCCACTGGAGCAGCCTGCGTGCCAAATCTTCAGGTGTTCTTCTGTAGAGAGTTGTGGCAGTACCTGCTCACGCAAAGTCTGGTAGAAACCGGCATCTCGAAACATTTCGGTGACGTTAATCGATAGGTCTTTCAACAGTTCATCTGCCACCGTCTCATCATGCAGCATCGCATGTTGTAGTGCTGCAACCGACTTCAGCTGATTGCGCTGTATCCTCCGTAATATCCGCCGCCGTGCCGACTCATAGAAATAGTCGCGGAAGTCATAACCATAACGACGATAGAGCGCCTCTAACAACAGCTCAATTTCCAGCTGCTCCAGCTCTTCAGCGCTTGAGTGAATCAACGATAGAGCCAGACGCGCATCATTGAGAGCATTTTTTCAGTCTCAATGGGTTTTGCCAAATAGTCATTGGCCCCCGCCTCAATACATGCTTTTCGATCTCCTTTCATCGCCTTTGCGGTCAGGGCAACTATCGGCAATGCAGTAAATTGTGTCTGTTCACGGATTTTTTGCATCGCCTCATAGCCATCCATCTTCGGCATCATGATATCCATCAGCACAATCGCAGTATCTGGATGCTGCTCTAACTGATCCAGAGCCTCATAGCCATCATTGGCAACCAGCACCTCCATCTGTTTCTCCTGCAACGCTGCAGAGAGTGCGAAGACATTACGCATATCATCGTCGACCACCAACACCTTACGCCCCTCAAACAGGGATTCCCGATCATGTAGCATACGGATGGTACGCTGGTGCTCTTCCGAAAGTTTGGACTCAACACGGTGCAGAAACAGCGTTGTATCATCCAACAGACGCTCCGGGGAGCGTACATCCTTGACAATCACACTCTGTGCATAACGATCCAGTATAGCCCGCTCTTTTGCATCCAGATCTCTTCCCGTATAGATTACCACCGGAATATACTCCAGGTTACCCTGCTTTCGAATCGTCTCCAACAGTTCAAACCCATCGATATCCGGCAGCCCCAAGTCCAGCACAATACAGTCAAAAGCATCGGCCTTCAGCAGAGCCAAAGCCTCTTCACCACTCTGCGCCGAAGAGGTCTCAACATCATCATCACCAATCAACTCGCGTATGCTCTGTAACTGCGTTAGATTATCCTCAACCAGCAGCAACCGTTTTACTGGGCGATCAATAATGTGCTCAATTCTCCCAAGCGCACTCTCAATCTGCTCAATACTCACAGGTTTGGTAAGAAAACCAACCGCACCGTGCTTCAATGCATCTTCAGGCTGCTCATTACCTGACATAAAGTGGACCGGAATATGGCGAGTATTGGACTCATCTTTCAATCGGTCCATCACTTGCCAACCATCCATTCCCGGCAGGCCAATGTCCAGCACAATACCACTGGGCTGATAGTAATCCGCCAAATAGAGGCCACTCTCTCCATCTCCTGCGATCAGAACTTTAAATCCGCGCTCTCTGGCAATATCCGCAAGAATCGCAGCAAAGCGGGAATCATCCTCAATAATCAGTACAGAACGGTCTCCTGGAGAGAGCTTGCTGCGATCATCATCCAGCTCAAAGGTTGCAGAGGTAATCGGTGATACACCCGCCTCTATTCCCACATCAGCCCGCCCCAACTTTTCAACGCCCCCTCTGGAGGCAGCAGAATCTACTGACTGCCGCTCTTCCTGCATAAGCTCTTTCTTCAGAGCCTCTTCCTTCATAGACTCTTTCTGCTCCAGTTCACGCGGTAGATAGAGGGTAAAGCAGCTCCCCTCTCCCTCCTGACTCTCTATCTGGATCTCCCCCCCCAGTATCAGGGTCAGTTCACGCGAGATCGAAAGCCCAAGCCCCGTACCTCCATATTTGCGACTGGTCGAACCATCAGCCTGCTGGAAGGCATCAAAAATAAGCCCCAACTTTTCAGCCGAGATGCCTATACCGCTATCAATCACCGAAAAAGCGATCGCCTGTTCCGGGACCAATCCAGAGGCGTTTAGCGATTGTCCCGCAGGCACCGAGCTAATACGTAACTGTACACGCCCCTCTGTTGTGAATTTCAAGGCATTGGAGAGCAGGTTCTTGATCACCTGCTCCAACTTCTGCATATCACTGCGCCAGAATTGTGGAGCTCCCTCTGTATCAACCTCAAAATGGATCTGCTTATTCTCTGCAACAGGCAGGAATTTACGCTGTACCCCAGCCACAAAATCCTTCAGCTGGATAGTTTCGATATGCAACTCCATCTTCCCGGACTCAATCTTGGAGAGGTCGAGAATATCGTTGATCAGGTTGAGTAGATCACTACCGGAATCATAGATCGTCTGCGCATACTCAACCTGTTGCGCCTCCAGATTGCCCCCTTTGTTATCCGCCAACAGGCGAGAGAGGATCAATAAACTATTCAGCGGGGTACGCAACTCATGCGACATATTGGCCAAGAACTCTGACTTATACTGACTGGAAGCCGATAGCTCCATCGCCCGCTCTTCCAGCTTCTGCTGAGCATACTCCAACTCCCTGTTTTTGGTTCCAACCTGGTCACGGGACTGCTTCAAGTCACCCGCCTTGCGTTCCAGATCCTCATTTGCAACCCGCAACTCCTCCTGCTGCACCTGCATCTTCTCATTTTTCTCCTCCAGTTCGACCTGACTGCTACGCAGTCGCTCTTCTGAATGACGCAGATCTTGAGCCTGACTCTCCAACGAGACATTACTCTCTCGCAACTTCTCCTCACGCACCTGCAACTTTTCAGACTGTTCCTGCGTCTTCAATAACAACTCCTGAGTACGATCTCTGGAGAGCGAGGTCTCCACTGCGACGGCAATGGCAGGTACCATAGACTCCAGAAACTGCTCCTGCAATATATTTAACTGGAGCATGGTACCCAGCTCTAGTAGAGCCACCACCTTATGGTTCCACAGCAGAGGCATCACCATAATCGTGTCAGGCACGATCTCCCCCAGACCAGAACCAGCCGCAAAATAGTCTTGTGGAACATCGGTAAACAGCAACGTCTGTTTCTCTAGCGCCGCCTGTCCAACCATCCCCTCCCCCATAATAAAATCATTATGAAACCCTTTTCGGGCACGGAAGGCATAACTGCCAGAAAGTTTGATATGCCCTCCTTGCACCACATAGAAGGCACCAATTTTTGCATCCAGATAGTGGCAGAGGAAGGTGATGGTATTGCGGGCCAGATCCGTCAACGCCTGATCACCTTGCATCTTATCCATCAACTGATTGGCTCCCTCCTGCTTCCAATACTGGTTGCTGCTCTTCTGTTCCGAGACCTGCAGATTCAAAATCATCTCATTAAAACCATGCACCAATAGCCCCAGCTCATGCTTCGCACGGGTCTGTAGCTGCTGTAGGTCTCCTTGCCCGACCAAACTCAATGCACGAGAAATCTCCACCACCGGACTCACGATGCTGCGGGTAACCGGCAGTGCAATCAGCAACACCAGAACCGCAGTCATTGCAATCAACATGATGATCAACTCTCCCAGTTCATTGGATGCCGCTAACGCCTCAGCAGCATCAATCTCAACAATAAGTCCCCAATGAACATCAGCAAAATCAAGCGTTGTGTGAACACCCACCACAGGAACCCCATGAGGCCCCTGATAGAGCTGGGCCTGTTGCTGTATCTGATGAACAACCTCTTTACTGTTGTGGTGTTGCTTCAGCCATTTTTGGCTATTTTCAGTCCGCACCTTGTTCTCCAGTACGGAGTAACGCCCCTCATCCAAGGCACCAGAGGTGCGTAGTTTAAGATCTTCACCAATCAGATAGCGTCGCCCAGTATTACCAAACCGAGGCGCATTACCCTCCAGTTGCCTCAGCTGATCACCGGAGAGCTGGAACACAATCAGCCCTATCTTCTCCCCAATAGAGTCCAGCAGAGGGCTTAAGATAAAACCTGCAACCTGATTACCCGAGGCTGCGTAACGCTCCAGATCAGAAAATTTCGTCTGACCACTCTCCAGAGCCTGCTCTGCCGCCTGCGCCAAGCGTGTATTGGCCAAAGAACCGGTTAATAGATTCTCCCCAATATCATTTTCTTGGGAAAAGCTGAAGAGCACATTCCCCTCCAGGTCGACCATCAGAATATCGTGATAGCCATAGGCATTCCAGAAGGTACGCAGATCCGCAGTATGCTCATCGGCCAATATCGCCCAGCGAAAACTACGCGTATAGGCATGTACATCCTGACCACTGCCACGAAAATCCTCAACCAGCAGCTCCAGAAAATGGCTGTTACTCTCCTGCTCTGCCTCATTGTTAAGGTCAACGATCAAGCGCTCAAAGTTAGAACGAATATGCTGGGCCTGCATAACAGCAACATCAACCAGATAACGCTCTGTAACCTCAAACAGCGCCTTTTGCGCACGATCAAAACTGACCCAACTGACAACCCCAATCGGTACCAGTGCAATCAGCATGAACCAAACAAGCACCTGTCTGGAAAGCCCTGAAAAAAAGTTATTGAAACGGAAGTGCTGCATGGAAATTACCTCTACTTAATGGAACGCACGCTGCGTTCTCCCCCATAAAATATCTATGCAAGCATTGTCTCTGATTGAAACGGTAATTGCACCTCCATTATCAGATCCTATCGTATACTACGAAAGCACATTTAGAGGTGCTATCATTCTAGAATCATGACACTCACGCTGTCGAGATTACGATCCCCTCCCCGCTAGCCACCCACACAACCATTCTCTACAAATATCTCAAAACACACGGCAAAAGTTTCAGCTTCCAAAAAGGCGATGATACCGATGTACTACTGAAGACCATCAAGCCTCCCAAATCTCCACTATTCCTGAAAAAAAAGGCCTCCCGTGCACAACCTGCAGCATTTGAGCAGTCACTGCCTTGGGCAGAGATTGTGGAAAGTGGTGGCTTTGGGCATGTGGGGTGGTACTCAAAGGATGTGATGACTCATCCGTATGGGCATGTAGAGTGCATCATCATCGCCAAAGACCGCGTCATTGCGCAGAAACGCGCCGCACTGCAGGAGGTGATTGAGTACATTCATCAAGCTGGGCGGGATATTGAGTTAGCTCGCCAACACGGTGGCGCTCCGTTGGAGGCCATTGTCGCCATGATCCGTAAACATATTCCCGCTCATGGCAGAGAGGCGATCATCCAGAGCCTACGTAGCGACCTCAATGTGATCAACTATCAGAACCTGAATGTGGATGAGAATGCTAAGGCGAGCTTCCGTGAAATCATGGAGCTCGCTTTCGAGGCTGGATTCATTCAACAAAAGATAGATATTGAGCAACTGGCCGACGAGAGCTTCGCAACCCAGACCACCATCAACCTTAACTAACCCTCAACATGCTCTCTGATGACATTGAGAATGGTCTCAGAGGAGACCGGCTTTTCAAGAAAGAGATCCATACCGGCATCCTTTGCCCGCTTTTTATCTTCTGCTGAGCTATTTCCGGTCAATGCAACTACGGTAGGCCGTTTCTCTGACTTTAGCTTACGGATCTTCTCCGTTGCACTATAGCCATCCAGTATCGGCATCTGACAATCCATAAAGACCAGGTCATACGCCTGTTGCTGACACATCTCCATCGCCTGCTCTCCATTATTGGCCATATCTGGTGTGCAGTTGAGCTGTTTTACCAGTACACCTTTAATAAAGAACTGGTTGATCGGCTCATCATCAACCACCAGAACATTGAGCTGGATATCTCTCATCTGTCCCACTACTATTTGTGGTGGCTCTTTTGCCGCTGCATGTGCCTGATTCATGTGGTGGAGATCAATATCACATTGCGCCCCTTCAGCTGCCGGCAGTGGTTTATTCTGAATCACCTGTACCAACAGGCGGATCAACTCTTCACGGTGTACCGGTTTATTGAGATAGTCATCGAACCCCATCTCCATCATCCGTCGCCGCTCGCCCTGATCAGAGAAGAAGGTGAGCATCACGATACGTAGGTATTCCGCAAGCTGCGGATCACCCTTAATGCGTTTAGCCAGCTCACAACCGGTCATTCCCGGCATCTTGTTATCAATCAATGCCACATCATATGGGTTGTTTTCTAAGCGCCCCTGCTGCAGCGCTTCCAGTGCCTCATAACCATCGGCTACCGTCTGAATTTCACACACGAAGCCATCCCCCAGATAGCTGGAGAAGAGGTGGCGATTGGCCTGTTCATCATCAATAATCAAAACCCGCTTACCACGCAACAGCTCCAGATCAGACGGTTGCTCCTCTTCAGCCACATGCAACTGTTTCGGGAGGGTCACGCACACCCAAAAGGTGGCCCCTTGCCCCTCTTCACTATCTACCCCAATCTCACCCTTCATCGCGGTCACAATCTGCTTACAAATGCTCAGCCCCAGACCACTTCCCCCATATTTTCGGGTGGTGGTTGCATCGGCCTGCACAAAGGATTCAAAGATCTCCTTCTGGCGATCCTGTGGAATACCGATCCCGGTATCGGTAACGGTAATGCGCAGCGAGGCATCCCGCTCAGTTTCTGACTCCAGCTCAACTTGAACCATCACCGTCCCCTGATCGGTAAACTTCACCGCATTAGAGAGCAGATTAATGATCACCTGACGCAGGCGGGTTGGGTCCCCCATCAGCCGTGTAGGTACCCCAGGAGGAATATAGGAGATACACTCTACCCCTCGTTGCAGCATCTGTGGCGCAACAATATCCACCATCTTTTCCAGATGTCCACGCAGGTCAAAATCGATCTCTTCCAAGGTCAATTTGCCATCTTCAATCTTGGAGAAGTCGAGTACATCATTCAGCATACCCAGCAGAGACTCTGCAGCGTGACGCGTCAGGTCTACATATTTACGCTGTTCATAACTGAGTTCGGTATGCATCATCATCTCATTCATACCAATCACACCGTTCAGTGGGGTACGCACCTCATGGCTCATGGTGGCGAGAAACTGGCTCTTTGCAATGTTGGCCGCTTCCGCTGCCTGCTGGGCCAGTTCACTCTTTTGACGAATCTCACACAGTTCAATAAAGACTTTGACCTTGCTTTGGACGATCAGTGGCTCCAGCGGTTTGAACAGGTAGTCTACCGCACCACTTTCATACCCTTTGAAGACGTACTGCTGCTCTTTACTGAGTGCGGTTACAAAAACGATAGGGATGGTACGCGTCTTTTCATTACTGCGCATCAGCTCTGCAACCTCAAAACCATCCATTCCCGGCATCTGCACATCAAGCAGTACAACAGCAAACTCTTGCTTCAGCACTTGAGCCAAAGCCTCATTGCCTGAACTGGCCGTCACAATCTCGGCATCGAGATCGGACAACAGAGCACGCAATGCGGTTAAATTTTCTGGGCGATCATCTACCAACAGTAGACGAGCCTTGGGAACCTCCTGCTTAATCGGCATCGATCAAACCCTTCTTTTCATGGTTAATGTTGATTGAGAAGATTTATAGAGCCTCTTCCCTCCCCTAATTTTTCCTATTTCGGACTGTAACATAACTGAAGCTGCTTTTGATCAACGACAATACAACTCACTTCCAATACTATTGGAAACATGAAATTGATCGCTGTCACCACTCTGTTACTCCTCCATACACTCTCCGCAAATGGCAGTGAGATGGGTACCGCTGTGGATGCTATTAATGAGTGGAATGATATCCATAAAATTGAGAAGGTGGTTCGCAAACTCTCAAAAGAGCTGCAAGAGTGGGAGAAAGCACTCGTCTACTCCAATTTTGGCTGGAGGCTTCTTCGTGAAGGGGAGTACAAGCAGGCGGAAAAATACTTCCGCAAATCAGCCCGTTACAATGAAAAATCGTATGAGGTGATCGGTTTGGCGCTCTCCCTGTTTAATCAGGGCAGAT
>JABGQL010000030.1 GCA_018648825.1 Gammaproteobacteria bacterium | reverse complement strand
CTTTTCAACAACAGGAGCTATACAATATTTTGAGTGAGTTTTTGACCTTAGGGCACCTCTAAAAATAGTAGTTTTCTTGGGAGAGCAAGAAAGCACCGCACGGAAAACCGCAGTGTACACGCAAGTACATGAGGATTTGAGTACGGAGCTGACGCAGCTATCGCAAGAAAAATGCATTTTTAGAGGTACCCCTTAGACTGAAACCGTCAAAGCAAGGTTGTCGGAGCACTGTCTTGTGCCAGCTTTTGCAGCGTATTTTCAACAAGAGTCCTACGCTCCTCCACCTCTTCTACCTCTGCAATGAGACGGATGCGGTCTTGCCCATTGAGTTTGACCCGGTTAGGCTGAGACTGAATCAGGGTGATGATCTTCATTGGATCAAGCTGGTGCTGCCCTCCAATCAGTAACTGCGCCCCTTCAGCATTGGCCTCGATCTTCTGCACCCCCAACGGAGTTGCCATCAACTTCACGGCAGTGGTATGGATCAGGTTTTTGGTGGCATCGGGGAGCAGCCCAAAACGGTCAATCATCTCCACCTGTAGTTCGTTCAGCGCCTCTAGGTCTTTGGCTCCAGCGATACGTTTATAGAGCACCAGTCGCGCATTCACATCGGGCAGGTAGTCCTCTGGCAGCAGGGCGGGTGCTCCCAAATCAACCTCAACCTGTGTCTCAATCACATGCTCCAGATCGGTCGTAGTACCCTGTTTAAGATCTTCCACTGCACGCTCCAACATCTCTGCATAGAGATCAAACCCAATCTCCTGCATACGTCCACTCTGATCATCACCGAGTAGCTCACCAGCACCACGAATCTCCATATCATGCACCGCAAGGGTAAACCCAGCCCCCAGCTCCTCCAATGACTCAATCGCCTCCAACCGCTTCACGGCATCTGGGGTGATGACATTTTTGGGTGGTATCACTAGATAGGCGTAGGCGCGATGATGGGAGCGTCCCACCCGTCCACGTAGCTGATAGAGCTGCGCCAACCCCAACCGATCAGCCCGATCCATAATGATGGTATTAGCAGTAGGGATGTCGATACCGGTCTCAATAATGGTGGTGCAGACCAGAATATTAAAGCGACGGTGGTAGAACGCCTTCATTACCCGCTCCAACTCATGCTCACGCATCTGCCCATGGGCCACCTCAATGGTTGCCTCAGGCAGCAGCTCTTGCAGCTCACTGGCAGTTTTATCGATAGTCTCTACCTTGTTATGGAGGAAGTAGACCTGTCCACCACGACGAATCTCACGCAGGCACGCCTCACGGATCAGGGCAGGGTCCCACTCGCGCACAAAGGTTTTGATTGCAACACGATTACTCGGTGGGGTGGCGATAATGGAGAGGTCGCGCAACCCAGACATACTCATATTCAGAGTACGAGGGATGGGGGTTGCGGTGAGTGTAAGCACATCCACCTCTGCACGTAGCTTTTTGAACTGCTCCTTCTGGCGCACCCCAAAGCGGTGTTCTTCATCAATCACCACCATTCCCAAATTCTTAAATTTGACCGACTTCTGAATCAGTTTGTGGGTACCAATCACAATATCGACCGCACCACTCTCCAGTTGAGCCATTGCTGCACTGGTCTCTTTTGCTGTTTTAAAACGTGAAAGCACCTCAATCTTGAAGGGCCAGTCCGCAAAGCGGTCACGGAAGTTCTCGTAGTGCTGCTGCGCCAGCAGGGTAGTGGGGACCAGTACCGCAATCTGACGGCCACTCTGTACAGTGAGAAAGGCAGCACGCATCGCCACTTCGGTCTTGCCAAAGCCGACATCACCACAGATCAGACGGTCCATAGGTTGTTGCGCGGTGAGGTCATCAACCACTGCATCAATGGCATCGGCCTGATCGGGAGTCTCTTCAAAGGGGAACTGTGCCGAGAACTGCTGATACTCTATATCTGGTTCCGGCAGAGCATACCCCTGTTTAGCGGCCCGTTTGGCGTAGATCTCCAACAGCTCTGCAGCAACATCACGCACCTTCTCAGCCGCTTTTTTACGTGCCTTCTGCCACTGCTCACTACCCAATCGGTGCAGTGGGGCCTTCTCCGGGTCGGTACCGGTGTAGCGCCCAATCAGGTGCAGAGAGGTGACTGGGACATAGAGTTTGTCCTCTTTGGTGTACTCCAACAGCAGATATTCAGCTGGACCGCCCCCTACATCCAGTGAGACCAACCCTTGGTAACGCCCAACACCGTGGTCAATATGGACCACTGGAGCACCCACCTGTAGCTCTGAGAGGTGGTGGATAACCGCATCACCAGTAACCCCTCGTTTCTTGTTGCGTCGACGGCGTTGTAGTACCTGCTCCCCAAAAATTTGTGGCTCAGTGATGACGGTAACGGTGGGGGTCTCTGCACTCTGGGAGAGTAGCAGCCCCTGCTCCAGTGGGGTAACTACGATTGAGAGGGGGGCATCACCATCGAGAAAAGCGTGCCACGTAGCGTATATTTTGGGGTAAATAGTGCGTGGGTGAAACAGCTCCAGTAACGCCTCTCTACGTCCTGCTGACTCTGCAGCAATGACAACACGCCCCTCAAACTCATCGATAAACTGAATCAACCGCTGTAGAGGGTCTTCACTGCGCGACTGCATCCCCAGTTGCATCGGTTTTCGACTACCGAGATTGAAGTGCCCCGAGCGCTCTTCTGTCTCGAAGTGCTCTAGCTCTACAACAGGGGCCTGTTT
>JABGQL010000048.1:1289-17881 GCA_018648825.1 Gammaproteobacteria bacterium | reverse complement strand
TGATTTTTAGACTGTGGTTAACTGGAGAAGCGGTGGGGGAAGTGAACCGTTACCATTTGCGTTGTCTTGTTTGTTCTTATATAATCGAAAACCTTTCCCTATCGGCATATAGTGGTTTATATGTTTTGAATAAATAGTTGCTGCCGTCTTGATAGTAGGCATCTTTTATTATTGGGAATGTAAGATAGACCTCTACGTTGAACCACATATATTCATAATATGGGGCTGTTATTGATTCACTGTTGCCTGAGGAGGCCTTGTGGGCACACTTATCGATCAACTATTTCAAGGTTATTTTTCTCTTGAGCGTAGTGGTGGGCAGCTACTGGAGAGCCGCTATGACCCGTTGTTAGTCACCCTCTCTTATCTGATTGCGGTCTTTGCAGTCTATACCACCATAGGGTTGGTTGCCCATATGCGCAGAGAGTTTGAGGCGGGCAGACAAAAAAATCGTTATTGGTGGGCTGGTGCGGCATTGACATTGGGGGGTGGCATCTTTGTGATGCACTTTGTGGCGATGCTTGCGTTCTCTATTCAGGTTGAGGTTCGCTATGACCTAGGCATGACGTTGCTCTCCCTGTTGGTCGCTGTAGTGGGTTCTGCGGTTGCGCTGATGCAGATTCGGGGGCGTTTGAGCTTTCCTCGTCTGATCTGGGGCGGTGTGTGGATGGGGGGGGGGGTTGCGGCGATGCACTATGTTGGAATGGCCTCTCTACAGGCACCGGCGTTGCTACGTTATGCCCCAGGACTGTGGTTGATCTCTGTGCTGGTTGCGGTGGTGGTCTCTATGGTCACCATGGTGCTGTTTTACTATTTTTCCTCAATCAAGGGGAGGATTTGATTTGTAGGACACCTAAGCATCGCGTTAGTTGGAGGTGCAGCGGTAGCAGGCATGCACTATATGGGGATGGCGTCAGCAGAGTTCTATAGCGGTGGTAGTTGTGGTGTCAGTACAGAGCTGTTTGGTGTCTCTCTGGAGCAGGGGGAGTTAGGCATCGAGGTCTCTGTAATTGCGCTCTTGGTGATAGCGGTTGGGTTGATGACTTCGGTGTTTAATGATCGGTTGAATAGCCTGCTACAGAAAAAGAACGATGAGTTAGCGCAACAAGTCGCGCGGCGAACCGCTCAACTGTCGAGCACGAAAGAGCAGATTGAGTTGATTCTTGAGTCGATCGGAGAGGGGGTTGTGGTGGTCGGTCTGGATGGAAAAATTCAGCAGGCCAATCCGGTTCTGGAGAAGATGTCTGGACGTGGTCAGGATCAGCTTATTGGCGCTTCACTGAGTACGCTATTTGTCGAAACTACAGAGGGTGATGATCTAACATCGTTGCTATATCAGCTCTCGCTGCCGCTTAAAGTGCTGCTTGAGAAAGAGCGAGTACTGTTTGAACAGTTTTGTGAGGAGTCCCCAGTGGCACTTCTGCTGATGACGGAGCAGGGAGTGATTGAGAGCTCCAATCCAGCGATGAAAGCTTTGACGGGATGGTCCGCCGAAACCATTACCGGAGGAACATTAGAACCACTACTCCCAGAGGCGATGCGGGAACATCATCGGCAATTGGTTGAGGGCTTCATGAAAGATCCGAGCCCGAGGAAAATGGGGAATCGCCGCCTGTTGCCAGTGGTTACAGCCGATGGAGAGGAGAAGCAGCTTGAGATTGGCCTGCTCCCCTTGCCGTGTGAGAAGCAGCTGTTGGTGTTGGTGGTCTTGAATGATCTGGAGGATGTGAGGTCTTGGGAGATGTTCAAGACCTCAACCCTAGGTAGGTTGACGTTAGAGACGGATGATCGTGTGCAGCTACAGTACCAGTTGTTGCAGCCAGAAGAGGAAAAATTGCCTGTGGAGATCACCCTGGGAATGCTGGGACAACATCAGCACGGCCTCTCTCCAACAGGTGCAGTACTGGTGTTGCGCGATATGAGTGAGCAGATCAAACAGCGGCATCAGGACCAGTATGCGGCATTTCAGGCCAGTATTACGGAGATGAGTTCGACCGTGCTACACAATATTGGCAATGTATTAACCGGTATGAGTGGCAGTGTCGTCTCTATCAATCAGGTTGTCAGTGATCTTGAGTTGATTATCAAAGGGGTGGGGGTGATGCAAAAAGGTGTTCAAAACGGCACCATTGACTTGGACCGGGTTGATCAAACACTCAGTGCACTACTAGAGATGGTCGGTAAGCTGTGTGATGGAGACTCAAATGATGAGAGGCCAAGAGGGTTGCGCCAACAGTCGCAACGGTTAGATGCAGGGCTGCAGCATGCAAGTGAGATCATTACCGAGTTCCGTCAGGCTGCAACCTCAGAGGTACGTGCTACTCGATTCAATCTGCATAGCTTTGTCATAGAGACACTGGGGCTGATTGAAGACCGCTTTGAGCGCTACCATGTAGAGCTGAATATGGAAGTGCCAGAGTGGATTGAGATGAATATTCCCAGAAATCTTTCGATGCAGATGCTGTTAAATTTGGTGAAGAATAGCCTAGAGGCGGTTCAACAGCGGCGAGAGGGTGAAGAGGCGCTGGCGGGTCGGGTTACAGTGAGTGCGGGTGCTGTTGATGAGGGGCTGGTAGAGCTGGTGGTGACAGATAACGGGTGTGGTATCTCAAAGGAGAAGCAGCAAGAGGTCCTCAATTATGGTTACACCACAAAAGAGACCGGTAGTGGTATTGGTCTTCACTCCATCGTGAAGTTTGCAAAGAGTGTGAGGGGAGAGGTTGCCATAGAGAGTGCAGGAGAAAACTGCGGGGCCACTGTGCGTATTATTCTTCCAGTTGAGGCGCAGGAGAGTCACTCCTAAGTGCCTGAGCATGAGGGGCTTAGCTTATGGCAGCACCTTCTTAAAGGGTTTAACGGTAACCTGCTCATAAACCCCCGCATGGATATAGGGGTCATCATCGGCCCACTGTTGGGCCACTTCCAGTGACTCAAACTCGGCAACCACCAAGCTGCCGCTAAAACCCGCAGGACCGGGATCTTCACTGTCTATTGCTGGATGAGGGCCAGCGATCAGCAGCCGCCCTTCAGACTGCAGCTGTTGTAACCGTTTTAGATGGTCGGGACGGGCGGCAAGGCGATCTTGCAGACTATCCTCTCGGTCTTGACTGATAATGGCGTAGAACATCGCACGGCTCCTATTTTTCTGATTCTTCGGTAGACGCTTCACTGCTGGCCAGTTCGGTCTCTTCCTCGATATGGCGAGTCATATAGAAGGCTTGGGCGATGACAAAGGCGAAGGTTAGTCCCATCACCCCAAACAGCTTGAAGTTGACCCAGATCTCCTCGCGCGCCTTCTCATCCAGCTCTAGGCCATAGTAGAAGGCCACATAGATGTTGATAAAGCCCACTAGGATAAAGAAGATGCCCCAGCTCCAGTTGAGGCGGGTCCAGATGTTTGTGGGCAAGGTGACACTGCCCCCCATCATCCGTTGTGCCAGTGGCTTTTCACCAATATAGCTGCTGCCGATAAAGACGAGACCGAAGATCCAGTTGACTACGGTCACCTTCCACTTAATGAATAGTGCATCCTGAAAAATCAGGGTGGCGCCACCGAGTACGCTGATCAACCCCAGTGTGATCAGGTGCATCTTTTCGAAGCGGCGGTTCTTGATCCAGAACAGGGCGACTTGAATAGCTGAGGCGGCAATTGCTACGGCAGTGGCGACAAAAATATCGAAGCTTTTGTAGGCGACAAAAAAGAGGATGACAGGAAAGAGATCAAACAGAAATTTCATAGAGAGATAGTGATAGAGACAGTGTTAAAATAGATCGTTTTATTGCGGCTCATTATAACATACCCCCCCATTCAAGAATGTCGACCACTTCAGAATCTGGAGCGTATAACTACGACCTCCACTGCCACTCCACCGTATCCGATGGGACACTGCCTCCGGCGGCGCTGGTTCAACGCGCTCAGGAGAAGGGGGTCGAGGTGCTGGCGTTGACTGACCATGATGAGGTCGCAGGCGTGGCTGAGGCGACAGTAGCCGCTCAAGAGGCGGGTATTCAGCTGCTGGCAGGAGTGGAGGTTTCGGTTAGTTGGAGTAAGCAGACCATCCATGTGGTGGGGCTGAATGTTGACCCAAACAACCCTGAGCTATTGGCAGGGCTGGAGAAACTGCGCGAGTACCGCCATTGGCGTGGAGAGGAGATCGGTCGCAAGCTGGAGAAAGTTGGGATTGAAGGGGCCTATGCGGGGGCGCTAGAACATAGAAAGGGTGACCTGCTGACGCGCACCCACTATGGTCGCCTACTGCTAGAGCGTGGGCTGGCGAATGATATGCAGGGGGTCTTTAAAAAATATCTGCTGCGTGGCAAGCCGGGGTATGTAGCTGGGAAGTGGGCAACGCTGGAGGCGGCGGTGGGGTGGATCAAGGCTGCAGGGGGTGTAGCCGTGGTGGCACACCCCGCCCGTTATGATATGACCCGTACCAAACTGCGGCGACTGCTGCATGAATTTATTGAGTTGGGTGGTGTGGGGCTGGAGGTGGTCTCCAGTAGTCACAACACTAATGAGATCCACACCATGGCGCAACATGCTGTGGATTTGGGGCTAGCTGCCTCGCGCGGATCTGATTTTCATGACCCAGCGTACCGCTGGATTGAGTTGGGGCGTCTACCGGCACTACCAAAAAAATGTGAGCCAATCTGGACGCACTGGGAATAAGAGTTTGAAGTTATGGCACAAGTAATCGAAATACATCCAAAGAATCCACAGCCCCGTCTGATCCAGAGGGTGGTGGAGGTGGTCCATCAGGGGGGGGTGATCGCCTATCCCACCGACTCCAGTTATGCGTTGGGGTGTCACATTGGTGATAAGCAGGCGATGGAACGTATTCGCCGTATCCGCAAGGTGAGCAGTAACCACAACTTTACCTTGGTCTGTCCTAACTTGGCAGACCTCAGTCTCTATGCCAAGGTCGATAACAGCTCATTTCGCTTGATGAAGCGGGTGATGCCGGGTCCCTACACCATCATCCTCAAGGCGAGTCGTGAGGTACCACGCCGACTGCAACACCCCAAGAAGAAAACCATCGGGCTACGAGTGCCAGATAACCCCATCGCACACGCCTTGATGGAGACCCTAGGAGAGCCGCTGATGAGTTCAACGTTGATGCCACCAGAGGGTGATTTTCCGCTCGCAGATGCGGAGGATATTGAGGCGTTGATGGGGCATGATATCGATATTATTGTTGACGGCGGTCATTGTGGGGTTGAACCAACTACAGTAGTCAACATGGTAGAGCGGGTGCCCGAGATTACTCGTGTCGGTTGTGGTGATCCCTCGCCATTTGAGTAGGTATAATTCAATATTATGAAAGACTTTTCAATGATGCAGACGGTCGCCATCTGGGTGTTACCGGTCCTCTTTGCCATTACCGTGCATGAGGTAGCCCACGGTTGGGTTGCCAAGTTACGTGGTGATAAAACTGCAATGATGATGGGGCGATTGACGCTCAACCCCATTAAACATATCGATCTTATTGGAACTGTAGCGCTTCCGCTGGTACTGCTGGTACTACAGACGGGGTTTGTATTCGGCTGGGCCAAACCGGTACCGGTTACCGAACAAAATTTGCGTAACCCCAAGCGAGATATGGTCTGGGTAGCCCTAGCAGGGCCGCTCTCAAATGCGCTGATGGCACTGCTCTGGGTTGGGGTGATGGTCATCGCTATGCTTTTTTTGCATACGCTACCGTGGGTCGCAGAGCCACTGATCTATATGGGGCAGGCGGGTGTACTGATTAACGTAGTGTTGATGGTGCTTAATCTGGTGCCGCTACCTCCGCTGGATGGAGGGCGTATTGTTACCGGGCTGTTGCCGGGACCACTCTCTTGGCAGTTTAGCCGCATCGAGCCCTATGGCTTTGTGATTCTACTGGCGCTACTGGCTACGGGGTTGCTGGGGCAGCTGTTGGGACCACTCATCTTTGGTATCAGCAATACACTTCTTTCACTGGTTGGGATTTGATGGGCTACTCCCGTCTGTTGCCCCCTAACCAAAACTTTTTTCTTACATAACGAATCTGATATGAACTCAATCACCAATAGTCACTCCACCATTCCTGCACAGTTTCAGCGCGTTGTCTCCGGTATGCGCCCAACCGGTAACCTCCACTTGGGGCACTACCACGGGGTACTGAAAAACTGGGTCCACCTGCAGCGTGAGTATGAGTGCTTCTTCTTTGTGGCTGACTGGCATGCGCTCACCACCCACTATGAAGATCCAGCGGTAATCGAGAAGAGTGTCTGGGAGATGGTGATCGACTGGCTTGCTGCTGGGGTTAACCCCAGCTCTGCCCGCATCTTTATTCAGTCTCAGGTGCCAGAACACGCAGAGTTGCACACGCTGTTGTCGATGATGACTCCGCTGAGTTGGCTGGAGCGGGTTCCCACCTACAAAGATCAGCAAGAGAAGCTTAAGGAGAGGGATCTCTCTACCTACGGTTTTCTCGGTTATCCATTGCTACAGAGTGCCGATATTCTTGCCTATCGTGCAGCCCATGTTCCCGTGGGTGAAGACCAGGTGGCGCATGTTGAGTTGACCCGTGAGGTGGCTCGTCGCTTTAACCACCTCTATGGTAAAGAGCCCGGTTTTGAAGAGAAGGCGGAGCAGGCCGCCAAGAAGATGGGTAAGAAGAACGCCAAACTCTACAGCCGTCTGCGCAAAAGCTTTCAGGAGGCGGGTGATCATGAGGCGCTGGAGACTGCACGCGCTTTATTAGAGTCACAGCAGAATATCACCATGGGCGACCGCGAGCGGCTATTTGGTTATCTCGAAGGGGGGGGCAAGATTATCCTGCCCGAACCTCAGGCGCTGTTGACCAAGGCCTCGAAGATGCCGGGACTGGATGGACAGAAGATGTCTAAATCCTATGGCAATACCATCTCTCTGCGGGAAGAGCCGGAGCAGGTGGAGAAGAAGATCCGCACTATGCCGACCGACACCAATCGGGTGCGTAAGACCGATCCGGGTGATCCTGCCAAGTGTCCCGTATGGCAGCTACATCAGATCTACACCGATGAGTCGCAGCGTGAGACACTGGCCGAAGGGTGCCGCACCGCAGGGATCGGCTGCCTTGACTGCAAGCAGCCCGTCATTGAGGGGATGTTGAAAGAGCTCACCCCCATGCGTGAACGGGCGCAAAAATTTACCGAAGACCCTACGCTGGTACGCAACATCATTGAAGAGGGGAGAGAGCTGGCGCGTGAAGAGGCCATTCGCACCATGGTTGAAGTGCGACAGGCGATGGGGTTGGTCTACACGTGAACGAAGAGCTCCCCCTAGATGAGGTCACCGAGAGTGAAGCAGCGGCAGAGCAGGCGCAGCTACTGAAGGAGATCCGCATCTCGGGGGAGGAGCTGGATGAGCTGCCGAAGGATCTCTATATCCCGCCCGAGGCGCTGAAGGTGGTGCTGGAGGCGTTTGAAGGGCCGTTAGACCTACTGCTGTACTTGATTCGTCGGCAAAATCTGGATGTGCTCAATATTCCGATCTCTGAGGTGACCCGCCAGTATATGCAGTATGTGGAGATGATGCAGGCGATCAATCTAGAGTTGGCCGCAGAGTATCTGGTGATGGCGGCACTGCTGGCAGAGATCAAGTCCCGTATGCTGTTGCCCCGTCATGATGAAATTGAGGATGAAGATGACCCACGTGCTGAGCTGATCCGTCGTCTGCAAGAGTATGAGCAGTTCAAAAAGGCCGCTGAAGAGATCAATGAGTTGCCTAGAATGGAGCGGGATATCAACCAAGTAGAGGTGGATGCCCCCTCGCGTGGCCCACGCCCGCAGCCAGAGGTGCAGCTACAGGCACTGTTGACCGCATTCAGCGATGTGTTGAAGCGTGCAGAATTGTTCAATAGCCATCATGTGCAGAAGGAGTCACTATCCATTCGTGAGCGCATGAGCCGGGTGTTAATTCGCTTAGAGGAGTTGCGTGAGAGTGGCGAAGAGCAGTTTATTGAGTTTCAGTCACTGTTTGTTCCGGAGGAGGGGCGTGCCGGAGTGGTGATTGCATTGATGGCAGTGCTGGAGCTGATCAAAGAGGCGTTGATCGGGGTGGTGCAGAATGAGCCTTACGGGCCGATCTATATTGGGCCACCCTCAGAGCTTTCGATTGAGAAAGGGGAACGGATCTAAGATCCTTTTTAGAGGAATTTTGTAGAGTAGTTGTTATGGAAACGAACCTAAAAAATATTGTTGAAGCCGCACTGATGGCAGCGGGTAAACCGCTCAGCGTAAAGCTGCTGCTGATGCTGTTTGAAGAGGATGCGCAGCCCGAACGTCAAGAGGTTGTGGCGGCCCTGAAGCAGTTGCAGCAGGAGTGTGAGGGGCGTGGTTATGAGGTGGTTGAGGTCGCCAGTGGCTGGCGTATGCAGATTCGTCAAGGGTTGTCGACCTGGATCAATCGCCTCTGGGAGGAGAAACCCGCACGCTACTCACGTGCCTTGCTGGAGACCATGGCTCTGATCGCCTATCGTCAGCCCATTACCCGTGGTGAGATTGAGGAGATCCGTGGGGTGGCTGTGAGTACCAATATCATGAAGACCCTGCAGGAGCGTGAGTGGATTCGTATGCTGGGCCATCGAGATGTGCCGGGACGCCCTGCGATGTATGGAACCAGTCGCAAGTTCCTCGACTACTTTGGATTAAAGTCGCTAGAGGAGATGCCTACCTTGATGGAGTTAAAAGAGTTGGGGCCTCTCAATGAGGAGTTCAAACTGGGGAATGAGGAGCCTGCTCTGGAGGAGGAAGAGGAGGCGCATCGTGTCGACTTGGAGCTGGCGGTGAATGATCAGATTGAAATTGATAGTAATGAACCCAAAATTAGTGAAACTAATGAACCACAGGATGTGTGATGAAAACCCCAACTGAAACAGAAGAGCAGCAAACAGAGACCGAGCAAGAGCCGCTAGAGGGTGAGCGTCTGCAGAAAGTGATGGCGCGAGGTGGGATCGGCTCGCGGCGTCAGGTAGAGCAGTGGATTCGAGAGGGGCGAATCAAGGTCAACCGTAAACCGGCAGAGCTGGGGATGCGGGTCACCCCAGAGGATGAGATTCGTTTCAATGGTGATCAGGTTCATCCCTTTCCCAAGAGCGGTCTGGAGCAGCGTACACGTGTTCTGCTCTACCACAAGCCTGCAGGACAGGTGACCTCACGTAAAGACCCCGAAGGCCGCGATACCGTCTTTAAGCACCTCCCCAAGGTGCGCGGAGCACGCTGGATTGCAATCGGCCGACTTGATTACAACACCTCTGGCCTGCTGCTATTCACCACTGATGGTGATCTGGCGCACCACCTGATGCACCCGTCGACTGAAGTGGATCGTGAGTATGCCGTGCGGGTGCTGGGTGAGGCAACTGAGGAGCAGCTGCAGCAGCTTCGAACGGGTGTAGAGCTTGAGGACGGGGTTGCCCGCTTCAGTGATATAGTCGAGTCTGGTGGCTCTGGGGCCAACCATTGGTACCATGTGGTACTGCAAGAGGGGCGCAACCGAGAGGTTCGACGTATGTGGGAGGCGGTTGGTCTGACTGTGAGCCGTCTGATGCGGGTCCGTTATGGCACCATCTTTTTGGATAAAAAGGTGCGTGTTGGCAAGAGCCGGGAGCTAGAGCGGGAAGAGGTGCGTGAACTGCAGGAGGTTGCGGGGGTTCAAGTTGCGGAACCACTGAAACTGAAGGCAGCAGCTGCCGATCCGAGAGAGAAGAGGAAGGCACCACGTAAAAAAATTCAACTGCGCCCATCTTCTGAATGGAGCAGCAACAAGAACGATATGCCCTCAAGTAAACAGCCTAGTAAAAAAACCAATAAAAAGCCCAACAAAAATTCCAGCAGTAAGAGTGGCAAGCCCTATGGCAGAAGGCGTTGATCCGCTAACGGTCTTCGAACAGCTGCAGCGCTACTATGGGCCGCAGCAGTGGTGGCCGGCAGAGAGCCCATTCGAGGTGATGGTGGGGGCGATCCTCACCCAGAACACCACATGGAGTGGGGTGGAGAAGGCGATTGCCAACCTGCGCAGTGCCGATGCGCTTTCACTGCAGGCAATCTTGGCTCTGTCGCAGTCTCAATTGGGGGAGCTGATTCGCCCTTCGGGTTATTTCAATCTCAAATCAAAACGGCTACAAAACTTCTGCCGCTGGTACCAGCAGCACCAGTCGTCGGCGTGGGAGATGGAGACCCGTGCTCTGCGGGTTGCACTGCTTGAGATCAATGGTGTGGGGCCAGAGACGGCGGATGATATCCTGCTCTACGCCTTTGAGCGCCCCGTATTTGTGGTCGACAGCTACACCCGCAGAATTTTTGAGCGGTTGGGTTGGTTACAGGGGGGAGAGTCTTATGACCAGGTCCAAGAACGGGTGGAGAGCTGCTTTACTATAGAGGAGAGCGTAGAGCAGGTGCGTATCTTCAATGAGTTGCATGGGATGATTGTAAGCCATGCGAAACAGCACTGTCGTAAAAAGCCTCTGTGTGAAGGGTGTCCGTTAGTTGGCTGCTCGGCTCATATCTAACCAACCAATTTAGCATACTAAAATGGTTGGTTATTGTCTCCCCGCTGATGATGTGCTCTAATTACGTTTCAACTGAATAAGGAATAGAAAAATGGCAGCATTTAACTTAGCGCAATACTTGGCACAGAGTGCCTCCGGTGTAGGTGTTTTGGGGGCTGTCGTTGGTGCTTCAGGTGCCGCCGCAAAAAACTATAAAGATCACCGTGATGGTCTGGTGGATACACAATCTGCACTCTACAACACCGGAAAAGAGGGGCTAGGCGCAGGCTTGGCGACCGCAATGAGTGCTGTTGTCGCTGGTGCTGTGGGGGGTGGATTAGTGCTGTCTCTGGGGGCTGCCTTTACTACGGCTGCAGGGGCCAAGTATGCCTATGATCGTGGCGTGGAGAAGCTTGAGCTGAGTATGCTGAACAATGATGAAGCGGATGAAATTATTGCCCAAGGTATTGAGGAGTAAAAATTGAAATACCCTCTTCCCCTTAATGGGTTGGGGGAGGGTTATTCATATTTATCCAGCCAGTCGTTGGATAGCTTCTCACCATCGTTCATCTGCTTTAATGTGATTGAGTAGACGATGTGCTCAATAAACTTTTTACTTTCCACATTGCCATATGTAGAGGCTATGTTTGCCCACATGTATGATTTAACCAAGTCTTGCTTAACGCCTTCCCCTTTGGCGTATGCGATTCCAAGATTGAGCTGAGCATCATCGACCCCCTGTTGGGCTGCTTTTCTCCACCACTTAACCGCATTTTTGTAGCTCTTCTTAACGCCTTCACCATTGTAGTAGGATACCCCAAGGTTATATTGAGCGTTGGCATACCCCTTTTCAGCAGACTTTAGATACCATTTAGCGGCCTTAGTGAGGCTTTTTGGGACACCTTTCCCGTTTTCATACATATTTCCAAGGTGGAATAGCGCCTTCGGGTCCCCCTGTTTAGCAATAACTTTGAACTCATGGAGTGCGGTTTTGTAGTCACCCTTCAAATAGGCATCGATAGCTGTCTCATAGTCTGCAGCTGCTGCCAGTGGAAGCAGAAAGAGAACAACCATGAGGAGGTGAATGGTTTTTTTGAATCTATTCATGGTTTTGGGGGGTGTTTTAGCTCAAGGCTCTCGAAAGGCATCATGTCGTAACTTTAATACGGGACGGATTAGATATTCTAGCACTGTCAAGGTGCCTGCATGAATATCTACGGTGGCCTCCATACCTGGGGAGATCGGGTAGGGGTGCTCTGCACTGCCTAGGTGGTGTCGATCTGTGCGTACAGTGACTAGATAGTAGGCTACACCATCATTGCTGACCTCGGTGTCTGCAGCAATGTTGTCAACGGTCCCCTGTAGGGTGCCGTAACGGATAAAGTCATAGGCGCTGATCTTGATTCGGGCCGATTTCCCCTCTGCGACATAACCGCGGTTGGTTGGCGAGAGACGTGCCTCAATAACCAGCTCCTCCTCCATTGGAACAATCTCCATCAGTGGCTCTGCGGGTTCAACAATGCCACCGATGGTGTGGTGCTGCATGTTTTTCACCTCTCCTGCAATTGGGCTGCGGATCACGGTACGGCTCTGCTGTTCTGTAGCTCGCTTCAGCCGCTCTTTGAGTTGTATGATCTGTTGCTGAGTCTCCTGTTGCTGCTCTTTTGCATTGCGTTGGAAAATGGCCCGTAACTCTACCCGCTTGGCCTGAATCTCCTGTAGGGATTCGTTGGCGCTAGCGATGCTTTTTTTAGTCACCTCAAGCTCACCACTTAACGCCTCCACAGAGCTTTGTGCAGAGAGCAGCTTGAGCTCAGAGGTGAGTTTGCGCTGGAAGGTGTCGGTGATGATATTGAACTCTTTATTTTTGGTGACGAGCTGTGTGGTTAGGGATGTTTCATGTGTGCGTGCCTCTTCGATCTCTCGGTTGCGTAACCGCTCCTGACTATCAATAACGGCTAGAGAGCTTTCCAGTTCGGTGCGTCGTGCCTCCAGTATCTGCTGTTCCGCCGCAACTAAACGGGGACGTGTCTGTTGTAGTGCTTGGGGGAAGTGAGCCGCTTTGCCATCGATCTCTGCGGTGAGTCGATGATAGCTAAGCATCAACCCATCGAGTTGCGCTTGCATCTCATCTAGATTGTAACCACCGCTTGCGAGGTTGAGTGTGAGTAGCTCAGTACCTGCCTCCACCCGTTGACCGGGTTTAACATGGATCTGCTTAATAATGCCCCCCTCCAAGTGTTGAATCACCTTAATCTTTCCTGAGGGGATCACTTCGCCAATGGCGGTGACTACCTGATCAATCTTGGTCTGGTAGGCCCATACTGAGAGTGCAGTGATCAGTAGTAAGATCAGTAGCTCAATGGTGCGCCAGCCGGGTTTAGATCGATTCATGAGGTCAACCCCAGTTTCTCCAGCATGCTGGATGTGGCCCCCGCAGCACGAATTTTCCCCTGTTGCATCAGCATCACACTGTCACTGACTCTAAGCAGGAGAGGACTATGAGTGACCAAAATGATAGTGTGATCGCTGGAGAGCTGTTTTAGTGTGGCAGCCAACGCCTTTTCGGCCTCCATGTCGAGGTCACTGGTAGGTTCATCCAACAGTAGTACCGAGGGCTTGTTGAGAAACAGGGCTGCAATCGCAATGCGTTTACATTCACCACTGGAGAAGCGGTGCCCAGACTCCTCCATAGGGGTGGCGAACCCCTCATCCAGTTTAGAGATGAACTCATAAGCTCCCGCCAATTGACACGCTTCAATCACCATCTCATCAGTGGCATCGGGCTGGCGAAAGGTGATGTTCTGGTGAATGGTAGTCGCAAAGGTAGTGACCTGCTGTGGCAGGTAGCCGATCCAGCGGCTCATATCTTCTCGGCTATATTGGTGAATATCTGCGCTATCCAGCAGGACTTGTCCATGGTCTGGGGTGTAGAGCCCCGCCAACAGTTTAAGTAGTGTGCTTTTTCCGCTGCCGTTGGGGCCAACAATGGCATGGATTCCATTGGGGCCAATTTGACCGTTGAGCCCCTCAATCAGTGGCTGCTCGGCTTGATAGCCGAAGCTCAGTTGTTGGAAGGAGAGGGTGCCTTCAACGGTTTGTGGTGCAATGATGCTGGATGGGGTTTCTGAGGCTTGGGCGAAGAGTTCATCCAGATGTCTCTTGGCTGTTTTGTATTGTGTGAGTTGATTCCAGTGGCTGGTGAGCTGTGAGAGTGGTGCGATAATTTTACCGCTTAACATATTGGTCGCGATCAGCGCTCCCAGTGTCAGCTGTTGATCCAGAATGGCAATGGCACCGACTGAAGTGAGCAGCAGGGTGGTCATCATCGACATGCTCTGCCCCAAGTCTCGGTAACGGTCTGTAGTGGAAGAGCGCTGCAGTGTGCTATCGCTCCACTGTTGTTGCTGTTGGTCCCACTGCTTGGAGAAGTGGCGGTCCAGCATCAGTGATTTGACACTGTTACGTCCAGTAGAGAACTCAGTGATCAATTGATCTCGCTGAATGGTCTCTTCACGCTCCTCAACGCTGCGTTTTTTGATATTGGCCCCAGAGCGCAGCGCAATGAACAAGAAAACAGGGATGATCATCAACAGTACCCAAGCGATGGGGGCGGCGATGGTGATCACCAGTGCAAGTGCCATCAGGGTGAAAGGGAGATCATATAGAAGCATTGCAGAGGGGCCCGCGTGGCGATTGCGAACAGCGTCCATATCCCGAAACAGCATCTGCCAGTGAGCGCTTGGCTGAGACTCAAGCTGTCGTAGTGGTAGTGAGAGGACCTTCTCAAACAGGCTTTGCCCGAGCTGTTGGTTGATGGCTACACCGCTGTGTTGAAGAATGCGGGTACGTGCGCGGCGTAGTAGAAACTCAAATAGCAGCACAATCAGCATACCGATCATCAACCCCTGCAGTGTGGTAAGCCCATTGTGGAAAATGACTCGGTCATACACTTGCAGAACAAAAATAGGCACGGTAAGGGAGAGCAAGTTAACCGCAAGAGAGAGGGTAAAGAGCTGGTGCTTGGTGCCGCGTAGAGGTTTTAGAACCTGTTTAAGCCAAGTTTTTTGAGTGGGGTGTTTGGGGGACTGTTTCAAGATATCCGTTCTATCCGTAATTTTAAGACTGTCTCTAAAAATCATACCGTGACTGTCGAATGAAAGTAAAGAAAAGTAACTGTTTTTGTTGGTGCTTATAGTGGTTGGTGTAAATTTTGCATTTTGTAGTCGGGTTCCTAGTGAAGTGGCAGAAAATTGGCAAATATGGAGAGAGCGTTGAGCAGGTATAGGGCACAAAAAAGGCAGATCCGGTGGTTTTCCGGTCGGGCGTTATTACGTTCGCTGCCTGCTGTCGTGCTCCTATTTAACCTGTATGCTGTTTCTGCTGCCCCGCTGCTGTCAGATGATCTACTGCAGGCATTAGAGCAGCATGAACGGATTCTGGCGGCAGAAAAAGATATTGGTGTTGCGGTAGAGGCGCGGCGTACTGCCTTTGCGGGGTATCTGCCGAGTGTCAATGCGACTATTTTAGAGGGGCGGGAAAATATCAAGAATGCCGATGGTTCACGTACCAAGATGGGGTTTAATGAGCAGGGAATTAACCTCACGCAATCCCTGTATGACTTTGGCCTGACTGAGGCGCAAGTGGATGTTGCAGGTTTAGGAATAGAGCGGGCAGAGGCGGCGTTAAGATTGGTTCAGGAAAATCTGACGATGGAAGGGGTCTCTGCCTATCTGGGGCTAGAGAAGACGGTAGGGCGAGTCGACTATGCTCTACAGTCAGAAAATAACATTATGAAGCAGACGGGGATGGAGGAGTCGCTGGTTGAGGCGGGAGCGGGTATCCCCAGTGATGTACTGCAGACCAAGGCCCAACTGACGGGTACACAGGCACTGCGGGTTCAGGAAGAGGGGATGAAACAGCTTGCAGAGAGCCGTTATTGGGCGGTGTTTGGGGTTGATCCTCAGCATAAAGCCCCGTTTACCGTTCCAGAACCCGCAGTGGGTAAACTGCCCATCAATCTGGATCAGGCACTGCAGCAGGCTGACCAATATAATGCTGAGATTGAGATTGGACAGTTTGATATCAAGATCGCAAAGGCGACAGTCAGAAATCACAAAGCCAATGCGCAACCAAAGCTCTCCTTTAATCTCGATTACAAACAGAAGCACAACGGCGGTGGGAGTTCAGGAGACAAGACAGAAGGGGTGGCGAAGGTACAGCTGAGTTGGCCGCTCTACAATGGGGGACGTGAGCAGAGCGCCATCGACTCTGGTGTACATGCACAAAAGGCGGCCATATTGCGTCTAGAAGATACCCGTAAAAGGGTGCATGAAGCGGTACGCACAGCTTGGTATAACTGGAAGACAGCGGAAAAGACCTCAGGTCTGTTGAGAAACCAATCTAATATTGCGCTGGAATTTCTAGAGCTGGCCCGAATCGAGCGTAAGCTGGGAAGTCGTACACTACAAGATGTATTGACGGGAGAGACCGCATATTTGACCGCAGTGAGTAATGCTGTCTCTGCGGATATAGAGTATAAAGTTGCAGCGTATCAACTGTTGAATGCGATTGGTTTGATCGGTATAGAAGAGGAAGCTGTAGTGCATGAGCCGATACATAAGCAGGCCGATTTCCCGCTGAATGTGGAAGAGCTCTCCTTGGTTGTTAAACCTACAGAGGCCAAAACTATTGATGCGGTTGACCGAGCTGTTGAGCGTATTGCCGATGAGGTGATGGATTCGCCGCCAGATTGGGTTAAGTATGCTGATGAAGGGATAGAGGCGATGGCTAAGTCTGAACAGAACGTCCTCCCCGTGAAGCAAGAGGCAGAGCAGTTGACAGAGAGAGAGCCTCATACGGTCAACTTGATCCAGAGCAGAGAGAAGGGTGAGGCAGATAGTCAGATATTCTCCAGCCGTTCAAAGTATCAGGAGCATAACAGTAGGATAGAAGTAGGTGTTGCTCGTGGGCTTCAACCTCAGCCATCATCGGCAACAACATCGGTTGAACTCCGAGGTGGGGGCAGAAAAGGAGAGTCAGAACTCGGCCCCCAATCACGGAGGATGATTGAGATTGGTAATGTCGATATGGCTCCAA
>JABGQL010000048.1:0-1189 GCA_018648825.1 Gammaproteobacteria bacterium | reverse complement strand
CTCGGCCCCCAATCACGGAGGATGATTGAGATTGGTAATGTCGATATGGCTCCAAAGAGTAGAGGTATTCGATTGGTTGGCCCTGGGGGGATGAAGTCACCAGTGGTTGCTGATGTTGATCTGGAAAAAGGCCGAAAATTGATACCATTAAGGTAGCTGGGTTTTGATTTTCGTAGCAGGATGAATGCTCTGCTATAATCTTTACTATCTATTCATAAACAGCAGGTTGAGGAGCGGATGCTGCAGCAAGGGACAGGTAATTCTACTGCGATAGAGGTAACCACTGAACAGCAAGAGATTCTTCTTGAGAGTAGTGATCAGCTGCTGAATAGTGAATACAGCCGTAATGGGGGCGACCTGATAATTACTGCGGCTGATGGTGTGACCCAGACCATTCTGAGTGGGTATTTCCTTAACCCCCAACCGCTGACAAGCCCCAGTGGTGCGATCCTTTTTCCAGAAACAGTCACCCAACTGCTGGTCAATAATGAACCGGTTGAAGTTGCTGGCCCTGCAGGCTCACTGCGTATTCCTGACCTACTTGGCGACCCTATCGGCACGGTAGATGGTATCGGTGCAGAGGCTAATGTGCGAGCTAAGGGGCTGGATGGCGTATATAGAAAGCTACAGGAGGGCGATCCGATCTATCGCAATGATGTGATTGAGACACTTGGTAAAAGCTTTGCTGATATTCGTTTGGTGGATGATACCAGCCTGCAACTGGGTAAAGAGACCAAGCTTATTCTTGATGAGTATCACTACGATCCTATTGCTGAAGAGGGGAATTTTGCAACTACTGTTGTGAATGGATTCTTCCGCTATGCTAGTGGAAAAATCGGTAAGTTTGATCATGGTGGGGGCAATCACGCCATGATTAAAACACCGACAGCGGTGATGGGTATCCGCGGTAGTGAAACGGAAGGCATTGTAGAGAAGAATGGAGATACCAGCTTTATCCACCGTTCTGGAATTCTTCAAGTCAGTGATGCCAGAGGGCGAGGAACCATAACCCTGACCGAGCCTGGTCTGGCCACGACTGTCACCATTACAGGTGGATCTCCCACTCCCGCATTTACTGCACCAGACAGCCTGTTATCACGATTCAGTGATAGCTTGCCAGATGCTCCGGCATTTGTTGTTGCTGCGCGGGAAGAGGATCATCCTGAAGAAGGAGAAGGAGAAGGAGAAG
>JABGQL010000162.1 GCA_018648825.1 Gammaproteobacteria bacterium | reverse complement strand
GCCCGACGCGCCCACTTTCTACCCCAACAAGAGGTGGAAGGTCGGTTAGAGACCTGGGTGACCCATAAGGTTGACCCCTATGTACTGGATGAGTTTCGGATGCTCTCAGAGCTGCCGCTACGGATCATCGAAGTAGAGGAGCAGAAGTTTTCTCAAGCTTTACAAAATCGCTATGAGCGCGGCAGTGATGAGACGGATCGAATCATAGAGGATATCCCACTCACCGACCTTGCCACGGAAATTGCCGAAAAAGGTGACCTGCTCGAGTCAGAAAATGACGCACCGATCATCCAACTGGTCAACAGCATGATTGTTCAGGCGTTGCAGCGCAGGGCTTCAGATATCCATATCGAACCCTTTGAAGAGGATATCGTGGTCCGCTTTCGGGTGGATGGCGTGTTGCATAACGTATTACACCCCCCCAAACCGGTACAAGCCCCACTGATGTCTCGTATCAAGGTGATGTCTAACCTCAATATTGCTGAGAAACGGCTGCCACAGGATGGCAGTATGCGGGTCAACGTGGCCCAGCGCGAGGTAGATGTACGTGTCTCGGTACTACCAACAGCGCATGGGGAACGTATCGTCATGCGTCTGCTGGATAAAGAGGAGCAGTTGACGCGGATTGACCAGCTGGGTCTGGCTCAACCGCAGAGAGTCTGGATGGACCAATGTCTCTCCAGAACTCATGGCATCATCCTGGTGACCGGTCCAACCGGTTCAGGCAAGAGTACCAGCCTCTATGCGGCATTGAATGCGATCAATACCGCAGACAAGAATATTATTACCATTGAAGACCCGATTGAGTACACCCTCAGTGGTGTAGGGCAGATACAGGTCAGTCCAAAGATTGGTTTGACCTTCGCGGGGGGGTTACGCTCCATATTAAGACAAGACCCTGATGTCATTATGGTGGGTGAAATACGAGATCTGGAGACAGCAGAAATTGCAGTACAAGCGAGCCTGACCGGTCACCTGGTGCTCTCCACGCTCCACACCAATGATAGTGTTGGGGCCGTGGCCCGTCTCAGTGATATGGGGGTGGAACCCTTTCTCCTCTCAGCCTCGTTAGAGGGGGTCGTCGCGCAGCGTCTGGTTCGTCGACTCTGCAACCACTGTAAAGAGCCCTATGATCCGGGGGAAATTGCAGAAGTAGAGTCCACTCACTACTGTCGCCCCAAAGGGTGTGACCACTGTCTGGATACCGGTTATCGGGGCAGAACCGCTATTTTTGAGATGTTGACCATCAATGATGAGATTCGAGAGCTGATAACGCGCCCTGAGAGCACCGAGCAGGAGCTTCGTCGTGCCGCAGAGCGTGGTGGAATGTTTTCACTGCGCCAGGCCGGATGGCAGAAGGCAGCAGAGGGGGTGACCAGTATTGAAGAGGTCTATCGTGTCACCCAAGAGTCGGTCTAACGTAATGATCTGTCTAGCGCAATGATCTATCTAGCACAATGATGAGTCACATCTACATTTAATAATGGCTGTTTTTCGTTATAAAGGGATGAAACCCTCCGGTAAGGAGGTCAATGGGCTGCTGGATGCAGCCTCTGAACGAGAGGCGCGTCAGCAGCTCAAAAACCAGGATATCTACCTGACGGAGTTTAGAGAGGATTCACTCTCAAGCGCTCAGAAAAGCAGTACAAAGAGCTCCGTCTGGAACCTCTCCTGGGGCAAGAAAACCTCCGCTCAAGAGCGAATCGTCTTTACCCGACAACTGGCAACACTGCTCTCTGCTGGCTTCCCACTGGTTGAAGCGCTGAAGGCAGTAGAAGAGCAGATAAAAACAGGCTACCTGCGCCAGGTCATTACCGAGCTGCGCAGTGCAGTGGTTGAGGGGCAGGCACTCTCCACGGTGATGTCGCGTTTTCCAGCAGTCTTCCCAGCCTATTACTTTAACCTGGTCCGCGCGGGTGAGAGTGGAGGGGCGTTGGAGACCGTGCTGGAGCAGCTTTCTGAGGTGATGGAGGCACAGGCAGCGATGCGCAGCAAACTGATCAGTGCAATGATCTACCCCTTGATTATGGCAGTGAGTGGGTTTTTGATTCTGGTCTTTTTGATGTCGGTTGTGGTACCCCGAGTGGTACAGGTTTTTCAGGATACCCAGCAAGTCCTGCCACTGATTACCCGCTCCCTGTTGGCGATCAGTGACTTTTTTGTCGCCTGGGGCGTGCTCCTGATTATTGGATTGATGATCTCGACACTCCTCTTCTCACTCTGGGCCAAAAGTGAAAAGGGGCGCCCTCGCTTCGAACGGATTCTCTTCAGAACCCCCTTTGTGGGAACAATGATGACGCGAATTATCACCTTGCGGATTACGCAGACCCTTGCACTGCTGTTGCGTAGCGGTGTGCAGGTGATTGAGAGTCTACAGATTACCGCCGATGCAACCGGTTTTGTGACCATGCAGGAAGAGCTTGGCAAGGTTTCGCGCAGCGTGGCCCAAGGCGGTGCGCTCTCTGCTGCAATGGAAAAAACCAATCGCTTTCCCTCGTTGGCGCTTCGGCTGATCCAGGCT
This sequence comes from Gammaproteobacteria bacterium, assembly GCA_018648825.1. Taxonomy (GTDB): domain Bacteria; phylum Pseudomonadota; class Gammaproteobacteria; genus Thiopontia. Next base: position 191 of record JABGQL010000162.1, on the reverse strand, counting down.
GGAGAGAGTTCAGGTAAGCTGGAAGAGATGCTGGAACGGGCGGCAAAGATCTATGAAGAAGAGATCCGCAGAGTCAATGAACGCATGATGAGCATGATTGAACCGATGATTGTACTGCTGATGGGTGGCGTTGTTGCCTATGTGGTGGTTGCAGTGCTGCTGCCGATCTTTGAAATGAACACCTTGATTCG
>JABGQL010000016.1 GCA_018648825.1 Gammaproteobacteria bacterium | reverse complement strand
CTTTTCAATCAACAAACCCCTCGCCCATCAATAAATCAAAGAGCTCAAAAACCGACTAACTACGATCAGCCATCCGCTGCGGCAGTCGAACCACGACCTTTGCACCGCAATTGATACCATCACTCTCTACAGCAACTCTTCCTTCAACCCCCTCCACGAAATTAGCCACTGAGTGTAGCCCAAAACCAGAGCCTCGCTCTTTACTGCTCTCACCAAATTTAAAAACCTCTTTGAAACGCTCTGGCTCTATGCCTACACCGTTATCTTTAACTACAAGCCGCACCGCTTCACCGTCTGGTGAGACCTGAATCTGGATCGCTCCACTCAGCTGCTCATCGGTTTGCTTACGCTCATCAATACTCTCAATGCTGTTCTTAACCAAGTTGAGCAGCATCTGAATCATTGGATTTCTAGGCAAGTAGAGCGCCTTCAGTAGTGAATGAATATCCACCGACACTACAATACCTCGCCTCTCTATCCCCTCCTCAATCATACTCAAGGTATCGGTGATCATCTGCTCAATACTGAACTCACTGGCTGTCAGTACTGGGCGAGAGACACCTCGCTGCATCTGAATAATCTCTGCCACATGTTGGTTGGCTCGATTCAATGCACCCAGTCCATCCAGCATACTCCCCTCTTCACCCACCACCTCCGTCAGTATCTTTGCTGCCCCCTGCAAAACCTTGTCCACTTTTTCAACCTGAGCATCACTGAGTGGCCCCGCCTCTGTCCATTCATGAACCGCACCGAACACCTTCACCAGCCCCAGCAGATTTTTACGCTGCTGCTCAATCTTTAACAGGTGCCCCTGTCCTCCGGTAACCGTATTCCCAATATTGTGCAAAACCGAAGCACTCATCTCTGCAATCCCCGCCTGAAATGAGGCGTACTGCTCCAGACGGTTACGCTCATCAATCTCTTGCCTCAACTGCTCATTAAAGTAGAGCGTATGCAGCGCATGGGAAGCGATAGGCATCATCCGTTGCATCAGAGAGAGGTGCGTCTTATTGAAGTAGGCACGCTGGCGACTGACGCAGCAGAGTATGATAGGGCGATCCACACCAGGAAAGGAGATCAACAGTACTGAACCACACTTCTGCTGCACCTCCTCGGACTGCTGTTGCCACTCCTCAACCTTAAGCACACTAAACAGCATCACGGGGTGCCCTGCCAGCGCCCGCTTGAAGATCTTACCCCCCACCCACTCTCGCTCCCTGAACAGCGGATCGGTAGCCCCAATGCAGTCCAGTTTTTCACACTCCATACTCTTCTGTTGTGGAGAGAGGATAAAGGCATCTTCACACTGAAGCTGCTCTGTAACCATCTTTAACAGCTGCCCCAACATATCTTCCGTACCTGTGGCGCTGGTAATAATCTCCAGCCCCTCCAGCAGGCTATTAGCCTGCTCCCGCAGCAGTCGCTCCTTTTTGCGCGAGCGATCAAGATTGATCAACGCCTCACGTACAACCTCATTGTCTACTGCTTTAATCACAAGATAGGGGGCAAGCGTTAAATCGGCTGATTACTGAAGGCGACAATAGAGATCATCAAATTTCCATGTGCATTGTCATTGGCAATAAAGCAGCCTTGCTCTCCAAAGGTGAAGACCCCGACAAAAGGCTGGTCATTAAGTGCCTCTCGAATATATCCAGAGACCTCATCCATCTTTGGCTGAACCGTCAACATACAACCCGCGCAGTAGATTGCCAGACCGCCAATCAGCTGCTCCGACTTAAAATCACCCGCCTCTACAGCGGCTTCGGTCACTCGACCCGCTCGACTCACCAGACTATCAATGGTGCCTTGCATCAGCGTCAGTGTCTCCCCCTCTTCGAGGTTAGAGAACAGTGTCAGCCCTCCATCTGCCGTCACCCCGTCGGGATGAGAAAGCTTGTAGTAGGGAAGCCCCCCCACCTCTCCCACCACTCGCCCCAGAGGGAATAGTGTGGTCAGTGCCAATACATTTCCCCCCTCAGGCAACATTTCTGTAATCGCCCCCTCGGTCCATTCGTTGTAGACCTCAGCTGCAGGTCGTCCATCAATCTCCATCAATGTGCGTCCCTCACAACGGGTTACGATACCTGTGGTATCTGTTGGATCATAACCACTATGAAAGGCGTAGGAGATCTGAGTAGAGGGGAACAGCACTGATACCACCACCGCATCAGACCACTGTTCACCATTGGCAATCTGTGACCAGTTACCCGTTACGGTGTTATCTCCACTACTACCACCAGCAATCGGCACATCAGCCCCAATCACCGACTCGATACCCGCAATCAACGCCTCTTCCCGCCCCGGTGCGCCATTGATCCAGACCAGCGTAGGCACCTCTCCAATACGGTTAGAGCGCTCCAGCGCCATCTCCAACGCCTCAACTGCCGCCCCCTCTGGATCATCACCAATCACCGCAGCCCCTGTGCCATAATCTCCCTCAGGGTCATCAATAGCCCAGAGGCTCACCCCCACCCCCTCCTTACTGTGAAAACCAGTTTCGGTCATCGCCCCGAGGCAGGAGCTCGCGCCATGAACCTGCACCTCTTCCCCAGCAGATGCACGTAACAGGCGGCTCATTTCAGCGCTATCATGAGTATCAGAGTAGTAGGCCATCAGCAGACTGGGCGCTCTGCCCAGCTGCTCATGGAGCGAGCTATAACACTCAGCTATGGCACTCTTGGTGTTCTCTTCGGTTGATGATGCTGTTGCAATTT
>JABGQL010000003.1 GCA_018648825.1 Gammaproteobacteria bacterium | reverse complement strand
TGACTCGAAGCTGCCTCTTGACTAAGGCAAACCTCCAAATAGTTTTGTGGTAGTGTCAATAGTCTCTTATTAGCACTGCTCACAGAGCTGCTGCCTGAAAATTTCTATCAAAGCCTCAATGTAATTCACTCGGGTATAGTTCAAACGACAAATAAAGGCGATACTTCGGTGTGGTCCTGGCTCACTGAGGTGAACGGCCTTCAATTCAGAGTTCTCAAACAGAAGCTGGTCCAATGCCATCTGTGGCACAAGAGTACTGCCCATTTGGCCTGCAGCCATCTGAATCAAGGTGTAGAGGCTGGCACCTTCTAAAGAGTGATTTGTCTCTACTGCCTGTAGTTTACAGGCTGCCAAAACATGATCCTTCAGACAGTGGCCATCTTTAAGCAAGAGAAGCTCAGAGCTATTAATCTGGTCACTACGGATTTCATCTTGATCAGAAGTCGAATCATCTTTGTGCGCAATCAAGTAGAAGTCCTCCTCCCAGAAAGTAAAAGCATGTAAACCATCCACTGCATAGGGGAGTGCAAGCACAGCACAATCGATCTCACCATTACGCACCATCTCCACAAGGCGGTGAGACTGATCCTCAACAATCATTAATTGAAAATCTGGGTGTTGGTTGCGTACTTCTGGGAGCACCTTGGGAAGCAGGTAAGGGCCAATGGTAGGGATGACACCAATAGTCATCGGGTAACTCAATGGCTGGCTCTCTGATTCGGCCAATCTGTAAAGGTCATCGACATCGAGCTTGATCTTTCTGGCCCGCTCAATGAACTGCTCACCAATCGGTGTAATCAACACCTGTCGATTGTCCCGTTCAAATAGCTTTATTCCAAGTTGCTGCTCCAACTCGCTGATGGCATTGCTCAGCGTAGATTGAGAGACGGAGCAGGCTTCTGAGGCACGCTTGAAATGACACTCCTCAGCAACCGCAAGTGCATAGGTGATCTGTTTTATCGAAATCATCGCGGTCCCGTAGTTTTGAAAAATCGAACAATGTGATCGATTTTATCCGATTTTCAGAAGCGTTGTCGCGCCCTAAGATAGCCCCAACGTTGAACGAGACGTTACCGAATCCAAACCAAACCCAGGAGAAAAAACGATGTCAATGATCAATAGAGAGATTCCAGAGTTCACAGCAGAGGCGTTCCACAATGGAGAGTTCAAGACCATCACGAACGAGGATGTAAAGGGCAAGTGGTCGATCTTCCTCTTCTATCCAGCAGATTTCACCTTTGTCTGCCCTACCGAGCTGGAGGATATGGCCCACTACTATGAGGAGCTGCAGGGGCTGGGGGTCGAGGTCTATGCGGTCTCTACCGATACCCACTTTGTCCACAAGGCGTGGCACGACTCCAGTCCGGCGATCAGCAAGATCAACTATCCGATGATTGGTGATCCAACCGGTGCCATTACCCGAGGTTTTAACGTAATGATTGAGGAGGAGGCGCTGGCCCTACGCGGCACCTTCCTTGCCAACCCGGATGGGGTGATCAAGGTGGCGGAGATTCATGACCTGGGAATCGGCCGCTCTGCCAAGGATATGGTGCGCAAGGTGAAGGCTGCACAGTATGTACACAACCATGATGGAGAGGTCTGCCCAGCAGCATGGGAACAGGGTGAAGAGACCCTGACCCCAAGCCTGGATCTGGTTGGAAAAATCTAACTGACGATAGGGGGAGCTTTGCTCCCCCCTTGTCTCAACCTAATTTAGGAGAAGAATCATGTTAACCCTGGAAGTATTGAATACGCTCAAAGAATACAGTGAGAAGATGGAGCGAACGGTCACCCTGGTGTTGCAGCAGGGTGAACACGCAAAGCGTGATGAGCTAGTACAGTTCCTCACCGATTTTGTATCGGTTTCTGACAAGCTCCAGTTTGAACAGCGTGAAACAAATGGCGCGCTTCGTAGCCCCATCACCTTCACACTGGAGACCGATGGGAAGATGACCGGTATCCACTTCTCTGGGCTGCCGGGTGGGCATGAGTTTAACTCCCTTGTTTTGGCAGTACTGCAGGCATCAGGATCCTCTATACGGCTTGATGATTCGTTACAGCAGATTATTCGTAACATCGATGAGCCACTCAATTTCGAGGTCTTTATCAGCTTGAGCTGCCATAACTGCCCCGATGTAGTGCAGTCACTCAACCAGTTTGCTCTGCTTAACCCCAAGATCACTACGGAGACCATCGATGGCGGACTCTTTCCAGAGCTGATTGAGAAACGTTCTATTCAGGGCGTCCCCTCCGTTCATCTCAATGGAGAACGCTTTGCTGATGGCAAGGTCGAGGTCGCAAAGCTGGTAGAGCGCCTTATGGCGCGCAATCCTGAATCAGCGTATCAGGTTACAGTACCGCAGCTTCCTCAACAGGATGTCACCATTGTGGGTGGTGGTCCAGCCGGTGTAGCAGCCGCAATATACTCAGCACGAAAAGGGATGAAAGTAACGATGGTAGCCGACCGTATTGGCGGCCAGGTAAAGGATACACAGGGCATCGAGAATCTAATCTCAGTGGTTGAAACCACCGGGCCTGAGTTGGTCAATGCACTGCAGAACCACATGAACCAGTATGAGATCACCATCCGTGAGCATCTGCGGGTGGAGCGCATTGAACAGGGTGATCCAAAAACAGTTCACCTCTCTTCTGGAGAATCCTTCGATAGCAAAACAGTGATTATTGCAACCGGTGCCAAATGGCGTGAACTGGGGATTCCTGGCGAGCGGGAGAATATCGGTAATGGGGTGGCCTATTGTCCTCACTG
>JABGQL010000025.1:15092-18778 GCA_018648825.1 Gammaproteobacteria bacterium | reverse complement strand
ACCTATCAGCAGGGACCAGATGGTCAGCGTTATGCGGTAGGTGGGGAGGTGGGGATTGATACTGCTGCTGTAGCAGGTGATCCTCAAGCAACCATTCAGAAGGCAGAGACGGTAATGCGTGCTGCGCTTGCGCCTTCAGAGCCATCAGCCCAAGATATGGCGGTGGCTTCTGCTGCGGGACAGATGATTACAACCGCTCGCATTGAGTTTTCTCGTATGCAGCAAGAGGAAGGGGGGGAGCCGGAGGGGAAAAAAGTCTCATCTCAACAGCCGATTGCTTCTATTCATCATAACCGTGATCAAGAAGAGGGTGTAGTGGTATTGCAACCGGAGGTTGGTGCCTACAGAGAGTTCTCTCGTCCTAATGGTGATCGTGTCTCAACCCAAGAGGCAGTAAGCCTATTCACTTGATCATTCTGGGTTTTATCTTCATCTACAGTAGTTGAGTTAGATATTGGTTTAGGATCGTCCCTACCGTGAAGGGATGAGTATGAATCAGGTGATGACTGTTTTGGATGAGGATATCAGGCGAGGTAAATTAGATCCCGATGTGGTCAAGATCGCCAAGGCGCATCGTGAAAAATGTTTTGGAATTGCCAAGGGTACTGCGGAAGAGAATCGAGGCAATGAGGTGCCTGTATTTGCGGCTCGGATGTTTGAGGTGGATTAGCTATCAGTCTATCAGTTAAGGTACGCTATAACATCTCCATAGGATCGACATCGATGGACCAACGTACCTTTCGTCCGCTTTTCAGTGACTCCATCGCAGGTGCTAGGGGGGTCAGTAACTGATGTAGTGGGGTGCGTTGCGCAGATTGAAGCAGCAGTTGAGACCGATAACGTCCTGCTCGCTTCTCCATAGGGGAGGGAACTGGGCCGAGAATCTCCAGCTGTGGAATCGCATACTGCAGCGCCAATTCACGCACCTCAGAGAGGAACTGTCGTGCCTGTTGCGGCTGTGTTGCTTCGGCACGGATCAGGGTTAGATAACTGTAGGGGGGGAGCTGAGCCAATTTGCGTTCACTCAATGCCTGACGGGCAAAGGCAGGATACCCCTCACGCAGTAGCGTCAGCAGTAGGGGATGATCCGGATTATGGGTCTGTAACACCATCTCCCCTCGGCGGGCTGCTCGACCTGCACGTCCAGCAACTTGAGTAATCAACTGCCCCATCTGTTCGGTGGCGCGAAAGTCAGAGCCAAATAGCCCCCCATCGGCATCTAGGATTGCCACCAGTGTCACATTGGGGAAGTGATGTCCTTTGGCCAGCATCTGAGTTCCCAGCAGTAGCTGATGATCTCCGGCATGGATCTGCTCCAGCTTCTCCTCCATCGCCCCCTTTTTACGGGTGGTGTCGCGATCAATACGGGTGACGGAGTGGTTGGGGAACTGCTGATGAAGTGCCTCCTCAATCCGTTCAGTACCTGCGCCGATGCTCTTCATCGTCTCACCACCACACTCAGGACACTGTTTTGGATAGGGGCGTTCACCGCCGCAGTGGTGACACACCAGTCGCCCTCTTCCTTGATGATAGGTGTAGTGGATCTCACAGCGAGGGCAGGTGATACTCCAACCGCACGCCTTGCAGAGTAGGGTTGGGGCATAGCCTCGACGATTGAGAAATAGCAGGACCTGCCCCTGCTGTTGTAGATGTTGAGTAACCTTCTCAAGCAGTGGTGAGGAGAGTAGCTGCTCCATCTTGCGTGAGCGTACATCAATCAGTGAAATCTGTGGAGGTTCGGCGCCACCTGCCCGCTCATTCAGCAATAGCTTGGTGTAGCGTTTGCGACTACAGTTTTGCAGACTCTCAAATGAGGGGGTGGCGCTGCCGAGAATGACCGGAATGCACTCTCGTTGACTGCGCAGCACGGCGAGGTCACGTGCGGAGTAGCGAAACCCCTCCTGTTGCTTAAAAGAGTTGTCATGCTCCTCATCGACAATGATCATGCCGGGGCGTTGTAGTGGTGTAAAGATGGCAGAGCGGGTACCAATGATGATCTTGGCGACACCACTACAAGCAGCAAGCCAGTCGTTGAGCCGTTCAGTTGCATTGCGTCCTGAGTGCAGCAGGGCAATGGGTACACCAAAGCGAGCGCTGAAGCGTTGTACCGTCTGTGGGGTAAGAGAGATCTCTGGTACCAGAATCAGCACCTGTCCCCCTTGGGTGATCACCTGCTGCATAGCCTGTAGATAGACCTCGGTCTTGCCGCTACCGGTCACCCCCTCAAGCAGGATGGGTGATGGTTTGGTGCTTGTACGGTCTATCTGCTCCAGCTGCTGTTGAATGGCTGCTACCGCCTGTTGCTGCTCCTGATTGAGTGGGTGGGGTGTTTCTGGTTCTACCGGAGTGGTATAGCGAACAGGAGACTCTATACACTCAACAACCCCTCTCTCTATCAGCTTCTGGATCGGGGCTCGCCAGTTTGGAGTGATCGCTTTTAGTGTTTTGCTATTGAGTGGCTGCTGTTGTAACTGTTGTAGTAGTTGCTGCTGAAGAGGCGCACGTTTGAGCGCATCCAGATCAATGCTCAATCCAGCGGTTGTGACTTGGTAACTCTTCTCCTGCTTGGGGGTCGCCTCTCGCCCTTGCCGTAGGAGTACGGGCAGAGCCGCCTCATATACCTCACCGATCGGATGGTGGTAGTAGCGAGCAGACTGTAACAGTAGCTGATGGATCGCATCCGGCAGCAGTGGTTGTTGCTCCATGATCTCAATGATCGGCTTCAGCTTCTCCAGCGGAAAGGCAGAGTGGGGGTGAACGGCGAGTAGGATACCGATTCGTTGTTGACGACCAAATGGGATACGCAGCCGAATACCGGGCTTCAAGGTCTCTAACTTTGTAGTTGGAAGCGGCAGGTAATCAAAGGTTTTGCGCAGTGGAATTGCGAGGATGGCTACCTGAAGGATCATGATTCCAGCCCTCTCCTCTGTGGGAGAGGGTAATTACACAGTTATGCGGGTTGTACAGTACGTACGCCATTGGGGGTGCCCAATAGCAGAGTGTCTGCAGGGCGCAGTGCAAATAGTCCATTGGTTACTACACCCACAATGTTATTCAGGATCTGTTCCGTCTTTGCAGGCTCAATGATCTTCAGGTTTTTCACATCCAGAATAATGTTGCCATTGTCGGTAGTGAACCCCTCTCTCAGCACCGGTTGTCCACCAATCTGTTTGATGATCTCACGTGCCACATAACTCTGTGCCATCGGGATCACCTCAACCGGCAGTGGAAAGTCGCCCATCACATCGACCAGCTTGCTCTCATCGGCAATGCAGATGAACTTCTCTGCCACCGCAGCCACAATTTTCTCACGGGTTAGTGCACCGCCGCCGCCCTTGATTAGGTGGAGTTGGCTATTCGACTCATCTGCCCCATCGACATAGATCGACATGCTGTTGACACTGTTGAGATCCAGCACTTCGATACCGTGTCCGCGTAGGCGCTCAGCCGTCGCCTCTGAACTGGCTACCGCCCCTTTGACTTGGCTCTTAATGGTGGCCAGAGCATCGATAAAGAAGTTGGCGGTGGAGCCGGTGCCTACACCGATGATCTCACCGGGTACCACATACTTGAGTGCAGCCTCAGCCACCGCCTTCTTCATCTCATCTTGGGTCATTTTTTCTTCTCCTTATGTTTTGTCTGTTAAGTATACTTGCCGTTATGCCAAAAAAATACATTGAAAGAAT
>JABGQL010000025.1:13886-14992 GCA_018648825.1 Gammaproteobacteria bacterium | reverse complement strand
GTTAAGGCGACCATTGTGATGCCCAAGACCACACCGGACATCAAGGTGCAGGCGGTGCGTAAATATGGCGCAAAGGCGATACTGATTGGTGATGCCTATGATGATGCCTACCAGCATGCGCTGAAGCTCTCGGAAGAGGCGGGGCTGACACTGGTTCACCCCTATGATGACCCCGAGGTCATTGCGGGACAGGGGACCATTGCGATGGAGATCCTGCGTCAGCACTCCGGAAAGATTGATGCGGTCTTTATCCCGGTGGGTGGAGGGGGGTTGATTGCAGGAATGGCCGCCTATATCAAATACCTCTATCCGAAAATTCGGGTGGTTGGGGTGGAGCCGGAAGATGCCCCTACGTTACACGCGGCGCTGGAGAAGGGGCGTCGGGTCACACTCAAACAGGTAGGCATTTTTGCGGATGGTGTCGCCGTCAAACAGATCGGCAAGGAGACCTTTCGCCTCTGTAAACAGTTGGTGGATGAGGTGGTGCTGGTCAGCTCCGATGAGATCTGTGCGGCGATTAAAGACATCTTTGATGATACCCGTTCCATTGCGGAGCCTGCGGGTGCGCTCTCGGTTGCTGGGATGAAAAAATATGTGGACCAAAATGAGATAGAGCAGCAGACGTTGGTTGCTATCGATAGTGGGGCCAATATCAACTTCGACCGTCTGCGTCATGTTGCAGAGCGTGCGGAGCTAGGCGAGCGTAAGGAGGCGGTGCTCGCCGTCACTATTCCGGAGCGGCCCGGTAGCTTCAAGAAATTTTGCCAGCTGTTGGGGAAACGACAGATTACCGAGTTCAACTACCGCTTTGCCGATAAGCAGAGTGCGCACATCTTTGTTGGTATCCAGCTCAGTGGGGGAGAGGAGCGAGGAGAGCTGATCGGGCGCTTGCAAGATAAGGGGTATCCCGTTGAGGACCTGTCAGACAATGAGGCGGCCAAGGTGCATGTGCGTTATATGGTGGGAGGTCATCAGCAGGGGGTAGAACATGAGATCCTCTACCGTTTCCGTTTCCCAGAGCGCCCCGGTGCGCTACTGCAATTTCTAACCCAGCTTGGGCGTAACTGGAATATCAGCCTGTTTCACTACCGAAATCACGGTGCTGC
>JABGQL010000025.1:0-13786 GCA_018648825.1 Gammaproteobacteria bacterium | reverse complement strand
GTGAGCGCCTTTAACCACCCCCTGAACTTGATTAGCCACCAAGTCGGGCCAGCGATTGCAGCAGGCTGTCCGGTGATTGTGAAGCCTGCAGAGGTGACTCCGCTCTCCTGCCTCCGTTTTGTGGAGATCGCCCGTGAAGCAGGGCTGCCAGAGGCGTGGTGTCAGCTGTTGCTCCCAGCAAGCCGAGAGCTGTCGACTCGACTGGTGGGTGACTCCAGAGTCGGTTTTCTGAGTTTTATTGGTAGTGCTCGTGTAGGTTGGATGCTGCGCTCCAAGTTGGCTGCAGGTGCGCGCTGCGCGTTGGAGCACGGTGGTGTTGCACCGGTGATTGTGGCAGAGGATGCCAAGTTAGATGAGGTGCTGCCCAAGCTGTTGAAAGGGGGCTTCTACCATGCTGGGCAGGTCTGCGTTTCGGTGCAGCGGGTCTTTATCGCGCGTTCGCTGGCGCGGGAGTTTGCGCTGCAACTTGCGGCGGCGGCCAAGCAGTTGGTGGTTGGTGATCCAACCTCGGCAGATACTGAAGTGGGGCCATTGATTCGACCCAGTGAGGTAGAGCGGGTGCAGCAGTGGGTGAATGAAGCCATTGAAGAGGGGGCTGAACTACTGTCAGGGGGGAAGGCGCTCTCAGTCTCCACCTTTGAATGTACCGTACTCTATGCCCCCTCGGTAGAGAGCAAAGTGAGTCGTGAGGAGATCTTCGGGCCAGTGGTCTGTATCTACCCCTATGATGAGATTGATGATGCCATTGCCCAAGCCAACAGTCTGCCCTATGCATTCCAGGCAGCGCTCTTCTCCAAGGATATTGATACCGCAACCTATGCTTATAAGAAACTCGATGCCTCCGCAGTGATGATCAATGACCATACGGCATTCCGAGTGGATTGGATGCCCTTTGCGGGGTTGCGTCAGTCGGGGCTTGGGGTGGGGGGGATTCCCTACACCCTCAGAGATATGCAGGTTGAGAAGATGATGGTGCTCAATTCGAGCAATATTTGAGGTGCAGATCGAGTGGTTCTGATGCGGTATGATTTTCTGCCATATACCTGTTTTTGTAATAGTTGGTAATATATCTTTTGTTCTGGGGAAGTTTGTCGATAATAAATCGGAATGAGTATTGAGCAACCCACAGTTCTAATTGTTGAAGATGATCTTGAGATTCGAGAGCTCTTGAGCGCCCTGCTTCAAGAGGGCTATCAGGTAATCACCACCTCTAATGGAGAAGAGGCTCTTGAACGTATTGATAACCTAGAGCCTGATGAGCTGGATCTGATTCTGCTTGATGTGATGATGCCTCAAATGGATGGGTTTGAGCTGCTGCATCGGCTGCGAGATAACTTCAGAACAGAGACAATTCCTGTTGTTTTTCTGACCGCTCTTAATGAGGATGAGCAAAGAAAGAGAGGGTTAAAGCTAGGGGCTATAGACTACATTGTAAAGCCCTTTGATGCTGAAGTCCTGCTGCTGAAAGTTCATAACCATATCCAGCAAAAGCATCATCAAGACCGCCTACATCAGATGAGTATGATTGATGTGGTGACTAACCTATACAACCGCCGACAGTTTGATATTCGCTTAGGGGAAGAGTGGAACCGTTGCATGCGTAATGAGAGAGAGCTTGCGCTGCTGATGATTGATATCGACTATTTCAAGCGCTATAACGATGCATATGGTCATACCGTGGGGGATAACTGTCTGGCCAAGGTAGCGAATGGTATTCAATCTGTTTTCATGCGCTCATCAGACTTTGTGGCCCGCTACGGTGGAGAGGAGTTTGTGGTTCTCTTGCCTGAGACCAATTTAGAACAGGCCATTCAACTGGCCAATCAAGCCTTGAAGAAGATGGATGAGCTGGACATTCCTAATGTAGGTTCCAAGATTTCACCTCATATCACAGTCAGTATTGGTATTGCAGCAACCCTACCAGAGACAAAAACCTCAGAGATAGAGTTGGTTGTCGCAGCAGATAAGCGGCTATATCAAGCGAAGGAGAGGGGGAGAGGCTGCGTGATGCCCACTCGTCACCTCTCAACCATCCAGTGGAGTGATAACTTTTCTGTGGGTCACCCGGTTATGGATGATCATCATAAGAGGCTGGTCGGGTATATCAATGAGCTGATTAAATTTATTGGTCAGAAGGATGGGGAGGCGCAGCCCGATGTAATGGCCCTGATTACAAAGATTAACTCCTTTGCAGATATGCATTTTGAGGCAGAGGAGTCTCTTCTTAGCTCGCTTGATTACCCTAGTTTACCTTCTCAGCTTTCGGCCCACCGACAATATCGTGAGCTGCTATCCCCATTTTTTAGTGAGGCACGAAACTCTATAATAGTGGAGGAGTTGGTCACACTGCTGCGCGACTGGTGGGAAAACCACATTCTTGTTGATGATATGGTTTACAAAGAGTACCTAATCAAAGTAGATCAGCAGCTAAATTGAGAGTGAAGCCCGCACCGTTTAGTCGGGCCCACCCAGAATTTGGTTCAGTGCAGTGCTCCAAGTTTGGGAGTTGAAGGGTTTTTGCACCCAACCCGTGGCCTTGAGCAGTACCGCACGCTGTTTGGTGTCGATGTTACTGTCGCTGGTTACGCAGAGTACGGGCACGGTTTTGGTGCGATCGTCGTTACGGATACGCTCCAGCAGCTCCAGCCCATAGAGGCCGGGCATATTGAGGTCAGTGATCACCAACTCCGGTTGAATTTCAAGGATTTTATCCCACCCCTCCTCCCCGTCGGAGGCGGTTTCGATGTGATACCCCTGTTTCTCCAGGTCTTTCTTGATCAGCAGTCGCACCAGTGGTTCATCATCAATAATCAGTATAGTTTTCATCTGCTCAATATTCACCCGGAGTCGACTGTTTTAAAGACACCTTCAGATAATACCAAACAATTACTCATAGCTATAATGATCTGCGGAGAAGTTCTGTTCCAATAGGGTCGAATAATCCCTACTGTATTGGTATGATATTTCGCTAATTCAAAGGATTGAGTACACTATCATGAGACCCGCACAACTGACTTCTATTCTACAGCGTGAATATCAGAGCGCTGCTTCAGGTCATCACACACCGGTGATGTTGTGGGGGCCACCCGGAGTTGGTAAGTCGGATATGGTGGCGCAGATTGCAGCGCAAGGTGACGGCGGTGTAGTCGATATCCGTCTTTCACAGATGGAGCCGAGTGACCTGCGCGGCATCCCTTTTCATAAAGAGGGGTTGGTGGAGTGGTCGATTCCCGCGCTACTGCCAGATGTCTCACGTCATGGTGAGCACGGCATTCTTTTTCTGGATGAGATCACCTCTGCGCCACCAACGGTATCGGCAGCGGCTTACCAGCTGATTTTAGATCGCCGTCTGGGGGAGTATCAGGTGCCTGAGGGGTGGGCGATCTTTGCAGCGGGTAATCGCCAAGGAGATCGAGGCGTCACCTACGCGATGCCTGCACCACTGGCGAACCGTTTTTCTCACTATGAGCTGGAGGTAAACCTAGATGACTGGGTAGCGTGGGCCTGGAGTCAGGGGGTTGATGAACGGGTGATCGCCTTTTTACGCTTCCGTCCTGAACTGTTGTTTGATTTTGATCCGGCACACAACCCAGTTGCTTTCCCAACCCCCCGTTCATGGGAGTTTGCCCATCGAGCACTGCAGAAGTTCAGTGATGAGCCTCAGCTGCTGCGTGGCGCACTACAGGGGTGCGTGGGGAGTGCAGCAGGGATTGAGCTGACAGCGTTTGTTGATAATCTACACAACTTGCCCGACCTAGATCAAATTCTCTCTGGTGATGGGGGGGAGGTGCCGAAGGAGATTGATCTGCAATATGCGGTGGCTACTGCACTGGTGGGGCGTGCGATTAAGCTGAAGGATGATGATGGGCTGAGTGAGGCACTGGGTCATATACTGGATTATGCCAACCGTTTTAAACAGCGTGAGATGGGGGTGATGCTGGTTTCGGACCTGCATCGGGCAATTGGAGAGAAGCTGTTTGCAGTGCCTCAATTTGGGGCGTGGGCTCAGGCGATTGCAGATGTGATGCTCTACGAATGATGAGTCTCATGCACAGGTACAAAGGCGCGAGATAAGCCCTTCATGTCCGAAGATATCATTCAGACCAAACTCAGTGCGGCGCGTACTCGGTTGATACTGGAGCGCCCGTTTCTGGGGGCGTTGGTGCTGCGTCTGCCGTTGGTTGCTGCGGGTGACTGGTGTAAGAGCACGGCGACTGATGCGCGTTCGATCTACTACAGTGAGGCGTACATCGCTGAATTGAGCCCCAAACAGGTGCAGTTTATGTTGGCGCATGATGCACTTCACTGTGCGTTGTCCCACTTTGCACGGCGACAGCATCGCAATAAACACCGCTGGGATGTGGCCACTGACTTTGCAATCAATGCGATGTTGATCGGTGAAGAGATGCAAGCACCGCCCGATGCACTCTATCTGGAGCACTTCTCTGGAATGACCGCAGAGGAGATCTATCCGATGCTGAATGAGGATGAAGACCGAGAGCCGGTCGATCAGCACCTCTACGATGATTATGATCAGGAGTCGGAGGAGTCCAACTCAGAGCCGGGTGACTCTGACCAGGGCGACTCTGCTGGAGAGGATCAATCCTCTGGTTCGCAGCAAGGGAGTCATGCGCCGCAACCGAATAGGCTGTCAGACTCTACAGAGGGGCGTGCGGGTCGTCCCCCTCCGTTAAGTGAGAGCGAGCGTCAGGATCTACAGACCCAGTGGCAGCAGAACTTGGCGGGTGCAGCACAGGTTGCTATGCAGGCGGGTAAGCTCGATGGGGCGATGGCGCGTTTAGTGGATCACTTTTTACAACCTTCCCTGCCGTGGAGGATGTTGCTGTCCCGCCATATGAGTGCATCGGCGCGAGATGATTATAGCTACACCCGCCCTTCGACCCGGAGAGGCTCTGGAGCGATCTTCCCAGCACTGCGTAGTAGTGAGGTTAATGTAGTGGCCGCGGTCGACACCAGTGGCTCTGTGAGCCTGGAGGAGATACAGCAGTTTGTCTCTGAGGTGGATGGCCTAAAAGGGCAGATGCGGGCAGCGGTCACACTGATCGCCTGTGACCAGGAGATTGTGGGTACCCCTCGACGCTTTGAGGCGTGGGAGGAGATGGAGATTGATCTGGCCTCAATCAAGGGGGGGCGAGGGACCCGCTTTGTTCCGGTCTTTGAGTGGCTGGAGCAGCAGGATCATCAGCCGGATCTGCTACTCTACTTCACCGATGCCGAGGGGTGCTTTCCAGAGCTTGAACCGATGGTTCCGGTAGTCTGGCTGGTCAAGGGAAAGCAGCCGGTGCCATGGGGGCAGCGGATACAGTTAAATGGATAAAAGGTACCTTAAAGAATAACCATGTCACTCTCTAGCGAAGATCAACTGCGTATACAGGTCATGCTCCACAACAGTCCCAAGGCGGTGCGGATTGATGAGAACCGTATGGTGCTCTACGCTTGGACCCCGAACGGTGAGGCATCGATCCCGCTCTCTCCTAACCTTCCCAATGAGCAGTATCTGCGACTGTTACGGGAGCTGCTCTCCGAGCATGTGTTGGGGAGTGCAGGGGGGTACCCGCTCTACCTGAAGCGTTGGAGTCGAATGGGGCTGTCGGGTGATCAGCAGCTAGAAGCCTTTCTGCTATTGGGAGAGCCGGAGGCGGTGGTTGCCGTAGCCAGTTCGCCGGGATTGACCACTGAGCTGGCGCGACTGGTCTGGTGGGCGGTGAGCAATACTGCGCAGCAGGCAGAGCAGGGGTTACAGATGTTGCACCGTAGCTGTGTGGTTGAGGATGCACTGGGTAGAGAGATTGCACAGTTCTTGATGGAGTTCCTGCCGTTTGAGGCGGATCCAGAGGCGGTGTTATCAATCCTCTCTGCGGTGTTGCAAGAGGGGTTGCTGGGGTCAGAACAGGTGGAGCGGATCTGGCAGCGCAGTCAGGAGCGGGGCAAAGGGATCTATCAGGTCGCATTTTTGCAGGCTCGGCCACTGGCGCTGCCTGAGTCTGCTGCGGCACATACGGATCTTGAGGCGTGGCAACAACAGCTTCAGCCTCTGCGGAATAACCCGCTGGCTCTGCTACTGCTGCAGCTGGGGTCTAGTGGGGGGCAAGCCTTTCTGCAGCAGTCGATCCGCTTGTTGGATACGGCCTCCAATGAGATCTCGGTGTATGCCTTGATGAACGCTATTGGGAGCCTGTTTGCGGTGTTGGATCTGCCGTTAGAGAGTGAAAATCTGCTGGAAGAGGAGGTGTCGGAAAAGCTGCTAGAGCAGGAGAACTGTTCTGCTCTGCTGGAGCAGACCCCAGCCCTGAGGCCGCAGGTTGAGGCGATGCTACTGTTGTCCCAAGTCCGTCAAGAGATCACCTTTAAAAAAATCCTTCATAGCGGCTCAGTGGGGCGATCACTCCGCAAAAAATTAAAACCAGAGTTTGATCTGATCCGTACCCATCTTCAGAGGCTACAACCGTAGGAGTCGACCATGCTATTACTTATCTCCCCCGCAAAGAAGCTTGATTTCGAAGAGCAGTCTCCCGATATTGGGCAGACAGTCCCCGCCTTAATGCCCCAAGCGGAGGAGATTGCAGCCATTATGAAGCAGCAGAGTGAAGCAGACCTGAAGCGGTTGATGAAATTAAGTGATAATTTGGCGCAGCTCAATACCGAACGTTATCGAGTATGGAGCCGGGAGACGACAGAACAGCGGGCCAAGCAGGCGATCCTCGCCTTTCGTGGAGATGTCTATGCGGGTATGGCAGCGACAGCCTTTGAGCAGCAGGATTTTGATTTTGCACAGGATCACCTGCGTATCCTCTCTGGGCTGTATGGGGTGCTACGTCCACTGGATATGATTCAGCCGCACCGGCTGGAGATGGGCACCAAACTGGAGAACCCCCGAGGCAAAGATCTCTACGCCTTTTGGAAGCGCGAGAGTGCAGCGTTGGTCAATGAGGCTGCAGAGACGGCGGGCGGGCCGATCATCAATCTGGCTTCCCATGAGTACTTTAGCTCCATTGAGGTTGCAGAGTTAGAGCAGCCGATTGTCACTCCGGTGTTTAAGGATGAGAAAAATGGCATCTATAAAATCATCAGTATCTACGCCAAGAAGGCGCGAGGGATGATGTGTGATTTTGTGATCCGTAACCAGCTGGAGCATCCAGAGCAGTTGAAGGCGTTCTCTGCGGCAGGTTATCGCTTCTCTGAGGAGGGTTCGGATGAGCAGACGCTGCTATTTACCCGCAGTGAGGCCGATCGCTAAAAGAGAACAACCCCTTGCTCTGTGGCGATGCCATCTAACGGCACATCCCATGGGTTGAGTGCAATCTTGCGGGTCTCTTGAAAGCTATGGGCGATGCCCAGTAGAAAAGGCCGCTTGTGGTTGCCAGAGCGCTTGGTATGGCTGAAGGTGCGATCATAATATCCGCCGCCCATGCCGATGCGCCCCCCCTCAGAATCAAAGGCGACCAGAGGAGTCAGTACAAGATCTAGGCTCCAGGCAGGGGTGGGTTTAGGGGGGAAGAGCGCAGGCTCTGGAATGCCGTAGCGGTTGGGTGTCAGATCACTGTCTTGTCGGAATGGAGCAAACCAGAGTCGATTGCCATGTAGTTGGTTCAGTACAGGGAGGTAGCAGCTTCGCCGCTGCTCTAGTGCATGCTCCAATAAATGTCTCGGGTCCATTTCACCATCATTGGCGATAAAGCCGGCAATCCGTCTGCTACGTTGAAATAGCGGGTGTCTGACACAGTGAGAGAAGAGCTGCTCGGCATGTAGCTGGCGTTGTGCCTCGCTCAGTGCGGCTCTCTTTTTGCGGATGGATTTGCGAAGCTTCGCGGTAGAAGTCATAGAAAAAATAGGGTGGTGTCAACCGCGGTACCGGCTGGGTCTGCGCCCCTGAACCTAAAGTTCAAGGGGGGGAGCCTGGATTAAGGAGTTAGGCTTTCCATAAAAAATGGACCTGCACACTTCCTTAATGAGATCGGCTCCCGGGGTCATAATTTAAGGACCAGGGATCGAGTCCCAGTGGTCGAATACCGTAGTTAGACACCAAATCTTATGGGTATATAAATTACACCTGTTGACAGAAAAAAGCAACCCTTGATTTGCTTCAAAGTGGTGATTTATCCCAGCTCTAGCTGGCGCCCCTGAAACAGTGCATCCTCTACCTGCTCTCTGAGGCGATTCACCTCAATGGTCATCTCTTCGATCCCACCGTTTTGGTTGCCCTGTGACTGCAGTAGTTCGTAGGCGATGTTGATGGCAGCCATGATGGCAACACGGTCTTGTCCAATGCTTTTGCCCTGACCGCGAATTTCACGCATCTTTTTATCAACCAGCGCAGCGGACTCAACCAGTGCCTCCTGCTGTTCAGGAGGGCATGCAATCTTGTACTCTTTCTGCAGAACGGTGACGGATACCGGGGTGATTTCACTCATGACTCTTCTCCAGTACCCTAACTGAGGCGAGTATCGACTCTACACTGCGGATGGCATACTCATTCTTTTCGTGGAGCTGATCTCGCTCACTGGTAACCCGTTGTACCTTACTGCGCAGTCCGCGATTCTCTTCGCGCAAATTGCCGCAGAGATTGATCAGCTCGTGGATGCGGTGCTCCAGCTGTTGAATCTCAGTTCGCCAAATTTCGTCGGAAGGGGGGAGTGATTTACTCATAACAGCGAGACTATAGTGTGATCTGTGCTTTTCTTCAACTATCACAGCCAAAGAGAGCGGTAAATTTTTGATCTCTTGTGAATTTTATTTGATCGGCTCTAGCAGTCCATCTAGGCTCTGTTCATCGCAGAAGTCGAGAAAACTCTCGCGTAGCTGAGTGATGGACTCCTTCTGTGGCACCCCCAGCACCATATTCAGAACGAACATAGGGGTTCCGGTGTGCGGGGCATGCTGGCTGCTGGTATTCATCTCCTCAACATTAATCTGACGTGAGGAGAAGAAGTCGGCCACTTGGTGAACAATACCGGGGTGATCAATTGAGATCACCTCTACATGATAGGGAAGGTACTGCACCTTAGCGGCGCGCTTGGTGGTGCGCTTGGTGAGGATGGTCAGCTCTAGCTTATCCTGGTACTTAGGCAGTGTGGTCTCCAGTCGGGCAATGGTGTCCCACTTGCCAGAGACCAGCAACAGAATGGCAAACTCCCCCCCCAGTACCGTCATGCGGCTGTCGAGAATGTTCCCTTTTTGCTCCAGAACCATCTTCGATAACGCATTGATGATGCCGGGGCGATCCTCACCGATTGCGGTGATTACCAGATTATCTGTCGTTGCTGTCTTGTCCATAACTAGAGAGTATATCTTGTCACCCCACCTTCGCAGAAGTACCATTGACGAATTACAGAAAATAAACCAATGAATAGAGAGAATGTAACCATGTTTCAAGGCAGTATGGTGGCCCTGGTCACCCCAATGGATGCAGAGGGTGGACTGGACTGGAAGGCACTCGACCAGCTTGTCGAGTTTCACGTGGAGTCGGGTACCGATGCCATCGTTGCAATGGGTACCACCGGAGAGTCCGCAACCCTCAATGAGGGGGAGCACTGTGAGGTGATTCGTCGAGTTGTCGAGCGGGCTAATGGGCGGATCCCAGTGATTGCCGGAACCGGAGCCAATTCGACCCAGGAGGCGATTGATCTCACCCGCTGTGCCAAAGAGCAGGGGGCCGATGCCGCACTGCTGGTCACCCCCTACTACAATAAGCCTACGCAAGAGGGGCTCTACCTTCACTACAAGGCGGTGGCTGAGGCGGTCGATATCCCTCAGATTCTCTACAACGTACCAGGACGTACGGCGTGTGATCTGCTGCCGGAGACCATTGGGCGCTTATCTGCGGTCAGTAATATTATCGGCGTGAAAGAGGCTACCGGTGACCTCTCCCGTCTCGAACAGATTCGTGCGGTGATGAGTGAAGGGTTTGAACTCTATAGTGGGGATGACTCCAGCTGTACCGACTTTATCTTGCAGGGGGGGCATGGCACCATCTCGGTTACAGCTAATGTCATGCCAGCGCAGATGCACCAAATGTGTGTGGCAGCAGCAGCAGGGGATCAGGCACAGGCCCATGCGCTGAATGAACCGCTAAAACCTCTGCACCGTGATCTCTTCTTGGAGGCGAACCCCATTCCAGTGAAGTGGGCACTACATGAGATGGGTAAGATCAATGTCGGTATTCGACTGCCCCTGACACCACTCTCCGAACCATTCCGTCAGCCTGTTCGTGATGCGATTGCCGCAGCTCAACAAGGGTAAGTGGCGAAGGAAAAGCAATGAATAAGATAAAAACAGCAACGGTGCTACTGAGTGCCGCAACCCTCTCTGCCTGCGGTACGGTTGATGAGGCGGTGGACAGCTATGAAGCCTACAAAAAAGAGCTGAGCTATGAGAGCAGCGTTGAGGTGCAGCCACTGGAGGTACCTCCAGATCTAACCACAGCCAGTATGCAGGACCTCTATCAGGTTCCCGGTGGTGTGACCACGCTAAAGAGCTATGAATCTGATGGTGGTGCCGGTGGCTTGATCCAAAGAACCGCTGAGGTGATGCCAATACAGAAAGAGATCCGTGTGGTGCGTGATGGCGATCAGCGCTGGTTGGAGATTCAGGCCACACCAGAGCAGTTGTGGTCGAAGCTACGTGAGTTCTGGATGAAGAATGGTTTCCTCATCAATCGTGAAGATCCACGTATCGGGATTATGGAGACCGACTGGGCCGAGAACCGTGCCGAAATTGCGGACGGTCCCATCCGTGGACTGCTGAGTAAGGCGATTGATGCGGTCTACTCCACCGGTACCCGAGATAAATTCCGCCTGCGTCTGGAGCGCTCCGAGCAGAGTGGAGTGACTGAGCTCTATCTCAGCCATCGCCGCATGGAAGAGGTTCCTGCTGGTGAGAGCTTTGTGTGGCAACCACAGCCTGCAATGCCAGAGCTTGAGGCAGAGCTGTTGAGCCGTATCATGTCCTTCCTGGGGATGGAGTCCTCCAGAGCCAATGCCACGCTATCTGAGCTGGAAGGGAAAGGGGTGGTTGAGCGTGCCCGTATTGTGGATACGAAGGGTGGCGAACGCTTCCTGCTGATCAAAGAGGGGTTTCCGCGCATTTGGCGTAGAGCGGGCCATGCGCTGGATCGTGTCGGCTTTACTGTAGAGGATCGAGATCGCACCAAGGGGGTTTACTATGTGCGCTACATCGACCCATTTAAGGATAATGAGCAGAAGGGAATTCTCGATAAGCTCAAGTTCTGGGGTGGAGAAGATCAGCCTGCGGAAGGGGAGTACCAGATTCGGGTTGAGAGCCATAAAGAGGTGAGCCGTATTCTGGTTCTGGATAACAGTGGCAAGGTGGATCGATCAGGCACGGCTCGACGCATCCTGACGCTGTTGCATGAGCAGTTGAAGTAGCCTACTTTCTTCAGAGAAGCTGAGCGCTCACTGGAGTGCTCAGCGTTCAATTTGGTTTTGTTTGAGGGTTGATGATGCAATTTGCCTCTCTAGGCAGCGGTAGCAAAGGCAATGGAACGCTTATCGAAAGTGGTAAGACTACGCTGCTGGTCGACTGTGGTTTCTCGCTGAAGCAGACACAGTTGCGGCTGGAGCGTCTGGGGCGCTCGATTGAAGATCTGGATGCAATTCTGGTGACCCATGAACACAGTGATCATATTGGGGGGGTGCGTCGTCTCTCTCATAAAGTGGGGATTCCAGTCTGGATGTCGAGTGGTACTGCGCGTGAGGCAGAGCGCCGTGAGGGGTTGTTCGATTCGGTGCGTATTGTCTGTGGTCATGAGCCGTTTACCATCGGTGAAATTGAGGTGACCCCCTACCATGTCCCACACGATGCCAAAGAGCCGTTGCAGTTTACCTTCTCCAATGGTCAGCAAAGAGTGGGGCTGTTGACCGATGTGGGAGAGGTGACTCCCCATATCGAGCGTCAGTTGGGTGGTTGTGATGCGCTGCTACTGGAGTGCAACTATGACCTTGATCTGTTAGCGATGGGGCCCTATCCGCAATACCTTAAGCAGCGGGTCTCAGGGCGCTTGGGGCACCTGAATAATCGTCAGGCCGCAGCGCTGTTGGAACAGATCGATACCTCAAAGCTACAACACTTGGTGGTGATGCATCTAAGTGAGCAGAACAACTGTAGAGATCGGGCAGTCGCAGCGATTCAGGGTGTACTGCAGTGTGAACAGGATTGGATTGTTGTGGCTGACCAGCAAGAGGGGTTTGAGTGGCGCTCAGTGGCATGAATTTTCAAGTCGCACGGCTCCCCGCACTGCACTTCTCTCCCGGGGCCATTTCAGTGCTGGGTGAGCAGGTGTGTGAGTGGGGGCAACGCATACTGCTGATCACTGGGGCGGCCTCTTTTGAGTTGCTGGATCAGCGTTTCGGAATTTTGGATCTTTTGCAACGGGCGGGAGTGGTGCTGGTCGCTAGAGCAGAGGTCTCGGGTGAACCCTCCCCAACAGTAGTGGACCAGATAGTTACTGCACAGCGTGGTACAGAAATTGATCTGGTGGTGGCCATCGGCGGTGGCAGTGTGCTCGATGCGGCCAAGTGTGTTGCAGGGCTGCTACCTACGGGTGACTCGGTGATGGAGTATCTGGAGGGGGTCGGGCGAGGAAAAGTCCATGATGGGCGTTCACTGCCACTGATTGCGGTGCCGACAACCGCAGGAACCGGCTCCGAGGCGAGTATGAATGGGGTGTTGGTGGATCACCAGCAGGGCTTTAAGAAATCATTTCGCCACCCCTCACTGGTGCCGCAAGTGGCGATTGTTGATCCAGATCTCCTCGCCACCTCCCCTCAATCGCTGATTGCGGCCAATGGCTGTGATGCGCTCAGCCAGCTGCTGGAGTCCTACCTTTCAACCAAGGCCTCGCCATTCACTGATGGATTGGCGCTCTCTGCCATTGAGCAGATGGGACAGGGGCTGATTCCGCTATGGGAGTCTGCGGGTGAGGATGCAGCGGCACGTAGTGCTGTGGCCTATGGATCGATGGTATCGGGTATTACTTTGGCCAATGCGGGGCTCGGTGCCGTGCATGGATTGGCGGGGCCGATTGGAGGTCTCTTCCCCATTGCACATGGTGTGGTTTGTGGGACATTGTTGGGAGAGGCCAACCGCATTAATATTGATGCGTTGCGCTCCCGTGACCCCAGCTCCGGTGCGTTGAAAAAATACGTTATAATTGGAGAGAAGCTGGGATTCTGTGAAGCGGGTATGGGAGAGGACGCAGCGCTTGATCGCGTCTCTGCGGGGCTGATAGAGTGGGTGGAGCGGCTACAGATCCCGCGTCTGGGAACACTGGGTGTAAGTCAGGCGGGTCTAAGCGATATTTTGCAACGGTCAGACCAGAAAGCCAACCCGATTACCTTGACCGAGGCCGAGTTTTCAGCAATTGTCAGTAGAAGAATTTAAGCAGAAAGGAGCAGAGGGTGCATACAACCATTGTCCATGTTTACGTTAAGCCAGAGTCGGTAGATGCCTTTGTTGCGGCCACTGAAAAAAATCATCGGGCATCGGTTCAAGAGCCAGAGAATCGCCGCTTTGATGTCTTGCAAGATGCAGCAGATGCCACCAAGTTTATCCTTTATGAAGCGTATGCAACGGCTGCAGGTGCCGTAGCTCACAAAGAGACTGCACACTACCTGCAGTGGCGTGAAACGGTAGCTGAGATGATGGCAAAGCCGCGTCAAGGCATTGCACATCAAGGGCTATTTCCAGTCGCATAGCAGTCTGTTTTTTTGATTCATTTTTGATTGAAATAGGGAAGGGGGAGTTATGA
>JABGQL010000004.1 GCA_018648825.1 Gammaproteobacteria bacterium | reverse complement strand
AACATCCGGTTTCAATACAGGCACGCCATCCACTTCTGACAGCATACTCGTCTGATCAATAAAGGCATCTACCGTTACCCCTGACAGCTCCATCCCTTGCAGGAAGAGTCTGCCATTAGCTCCTGCTCCAAAAATAGCACGCTTCATAGTGGGTCTCTGGTTACAAAATAGAATTTCTCAAAACTGGCTTTGGGAAACGCAGCGGCAATCACTGCTCCACGCTTACTCCCCTGTTCCACCTCTGTGAATCCTTGATGTTGGTTCAACAATTTTACAAAGTGATTTTCTCTACTGATAACGGCAATCCATGGGATTTTTCGATGATATTTATCCGTCCACTCCAGCTGTTTGGAGAGCGCATAGAGAGTATCTTGATACTGACACCCTTCACCACAGACAAACCACCCTCCTATCCAGTACTCACCTTCCATAATCTCTACACACTCTTGCCAGATATAGAGCTTCGGCTCCCCTCCTTTAGTCAGAAGGAAAGAGTCTCGCTTTGTCTGCAACCACCAACGGTAGTGAACAATAGGGCGAATAGCCTGCTCTTCAATCATATTACCCCGATTGAGTTTCAGGTTACGGCTTTGTAGGTAATGGTTAATGTCACGATCTTCTACCGGACGCAGTTGGTAACCCTGTTCCTCTATTTTGTTTTGTAATGGAGGCTCGATTAACGATAGCTGAGAACCCACCACATCAGGAAGAAGCTGACAGATTTCAGCTGCAACCCTCTCTGCCCCCTTACCATCCAACTCCACCTTAGAGTCTGAAAATAGCTGTTGAATCCGCGGATACTGCCCTTTTATCAACACAATGAGCTGCGCCAATCGCCGGACATCTTCTGCAGAGCAGCCGGGAAGATGAAGGTAGTGTCCCACATCATCTAACCAGCACTGCGAGGTTTGCTGATTCTCACTCATTGAAAAGGAGATCACAGGAACATGCAACCGCGCCAGTTCATAGACACTACCTCCAGCCGCCCCAACGACTAATGATGCAGAACAGAAGTAGGTAAACAGGGACTGTTTTCCAATCAACAGTTCAACAACTCCTTGCTCTGCCAGCCCCAGCAATCGCTCCCTATTTTGACTGGATGGTCCAATCACCACTTGAAGCACCATCTGATTAGCTTCATAACCGGGCTGCTGAATCAACGACTCAACCAACTCTGCCAACACATTGAGGTCCCCTCCGCCTCCCAGCGAGAACAGCACTTTAAATGGTTCTTCTGTAGGGATAGAGAGATGCTTCGGTAACTCACGATACTCTGGAGAGAGCAGTGCATAATCAGGCCCCAGTAACCGTTTACATTTTTCTGGAACCAGATCTCGGTAATGGCTACTGGTACCCTCCCCTCTCCACTTCTGATCAATCAATAGATCACACTGGTGGCTGCGGGTCGCGGTATCATCCACACTCACTACACGATATCCCGCCTGCTGTATCTCTATCTCCCAGATCGCATTCAGCCGATAGTCATCGACCACTACAACCTGTACCGAAGATCCAGCAAGTAGGTTTATCATTTGCCGAGCATCCTCATGCTGATCAAAGACCTGCTCTAGAGCCGTTTCTGATAGATAGCAGACGTCCAGCCCTTCAAGCATTTCATTCAACCCTTGATCTGGGTGGTCCATCACAAAGAGTAGATCGACTCCCAACTGACGAATTACTGTCGCCAAATGGCGCATACGAACCAAATGCCCGATTCCCACTCTACTACTGGCATAAGTACGAATTGCAATACGGTTATTTGAATCAATCGACATAGCCATGAACCCTATCAGGATGAGGTGTTAAATGCTCGTATCATCTCTGAAAGATCCAACCCCAACTGGTTGTACTCCTCTCGCAGAGCTCGCTTATTAAGCTTTCCGGTGGCGGTTAACGGCAGCTGTTCCACAAAGAAATATTTGAGTGGCCGCTGAAATGGAGGCAATTGACCATTCACCCACTGCCGCACCGCCCACTCTTGCTGCTCCTCACTCTGCTGCCATACACAAACGGCTATGATGGCCTCCCCTAGATAACTGTCTTTAATACCGATCACGGCACACTCTGAGATAGAGGCATGTTCAAGGATCACTGTCTCAATATCCAACGGATAGATGTTGCTCCCCCCAGAGATGATCATATCTTTCTTGCGAGAGACAAAGTAGAGGTATCCCTCTTCATCCAGATATCCAAGATCCCCAGTCAGAAAATATCCCTGATGATGAGCCGCTTCCGTCTGTTCAGGCTGACTGAGATAACCACTGAACACCAGCGCTGATCGACAAGCAATCTCCCCTACCTCTTTCACTGGTAGCTGTTGGTGTTGATCATCCAGTATCACCACCTCAACTCCTCTACATGGAGCCCCCACCGAGGCTGATTTGCTACTGGCATCTCTGGGTTCTAGATTGCTTGCAATAGCGATCTCAGTGGCCCCATAAATTTCATAGAAGGCACACCCCAGCTGTTCAAATAGATAATCCTTCAACTCTTTATCGATGGCTGCTGAGGAGCTCACAATGGTGCGTAGTGAGTGGAGCCGTTTCCCTTGAGAGACTAGCTGTTCACGCAGTGCATAGAGGTGGGAAGAGACACAAATGGTAAAGGTCACCCCCGCTGATACAACCGTATCAATCCAGCGCTGGGGGGTAAATCGATCCATCAATACCAATGTTGCCCCTTTCAACAAGGCTACAAAGGTAAGGCGCTGCCCCAGTGAGTGAAAAAAAGGGGAGGCATTCAAAACCACATCATCTGCACTCACATCATAAAGAGACCAAGTTTGTTGCGCCCGTTTCAGTTTACTCTGCTC
>JABGQL010000040.1 GCA_018648825.1 Gammaproteobacteria bacterium | reverse complement strand
GGTTGATTCTGGATCCCGAGGAGAGGCGCTCCATGGCGCTCTGTTGGGACTCTTGTACGGTTGTTAAAGCGCGTTGCGCATTCAACGAACCCATGTTCGTGTTTAGTACTAGCATTGTCTGTCTCTCTTGATCCTTGCCAGATCATGTTGCCTCTCTGCGGAAGCTTATTATTATTTCTGTTGTTTTTTGCTTGACTGCAACTCGTCTTGGTCGCTTATTGTCTTGCTTGCCTTTATTAACGACTCATCCCTCCAATCCTTTACTATTTTTTTGAATTTTCTGCCTACGCCGCTAAATCCGTACTTGTAGACCAACATCCATTGCTATAATTACCCTCTGCAAATACACCACAGATCAAGGAAGTTTTGTGAAAGAGATTATAGACACCGCTGACTCTCTCTCTACCGAAGAGCTGGATAAATTGATTCTAGAGCTGGCTAACCTACGCATCACCAAAGAGCCCGCCATCTCTTTTAATGCTCCTACAGTGGATGACAACACCTATGGCATCAACATTCAGGATAACCCTTACATTGAGGCAACACTGCTCAAGGATGGCCGCACACGGATGTGGATTCGCAATGGGGGATTAGGCTGGCTGATACTAAACCTCACCAATGAACAGACCATCACCTTACGAGATTATTTGAACGCCAATACCGACTCAGGATCAATATCTGTACTGTTTAGTGAGGAGCATTTTGATAAAGGCTCCCCTCATTAAGAGCTCTGTAAACACAAGAGCATGACCATTATGGTTGCCAGCGCATCTCGGGTTACTGCAATTCAACCACAGCCCCCTCAACCCATGGGGATTCATCCTCATCAGAGAGATAGTAGAGCACAAAGATACGGTTAGCACCTAGACTGACCACATCTCCATAGCCTCCATTATAGCGGTTACCACTATAACTTCGAACCACTCCCAGGTGACTCCACTGGTCCAACCCTCTATCAAAGTGGGCAATAGAAACACTGGCCTCTAACCGCCCCACATCACGATAAATGGCAACCACTCCCATTGGAGTTTTACAAAGCATCGGAGCATGCCCGTAAAGGCCACTCTCTTTGAGTTCCCAACTATAACCATCATCAACTGATCGAAGCTGACACATATTGCAAGGATCATGATTATCCCGCACCAACCCCAACCACTCTCCTTCCGCAAGTTGAACCATAGAGAGTTCATTCAGGTATTTTCCTACCTGACCTGAATCTACCAGTATCGAGCGCAGAGACCAGCTTTTCCCCTGATCATAAGAGTGGTAAAGCCCTGGGGAGGTAATCTGTCCGCTACCCGGCAACAATCCATAGAGCGGCAGCAACAGTGCTCCATCAGCTGCCTGCTGAAGATGACCATAAATTGCCGCCAAATTCATCTCTTCAATTTGTATCGGCATTTTTTCTAGCAACAGTTTATCTTTGGCAAGATCCTCAAGTTTAAAGTTACTCAAGAAGCAGTCGTTATAAACCTCATGCCGAAAGTGACGACTCACTAAGCGTAATTGCCCTCCAGCACTGGAAAGAATGGCATCCAGCTCCCACTCCCCATTATTGACAAACTCAAGCGGAACCTGTTGCCACGCCTCTGGTGCATCCACCGTTGAGTGGTAGAGCCGGACCTCCCCCTCTCTGCCATGCGGTTGATCTACATCAACCTTTGCCGAACGCACCGCCATTAATAGCTGGTTCCCCTCTTTCACTACCGTTGGAAAGGAGTGGTACTCCCCCTTTATTTTTGGGATGATGGAGAACTGTTTTTCAATGCTGATATTCAAGGGATATTCCATAATGAAAAACGAAAAAAGGAGCTAAGAAGCTCCTTTCTTTCCACTTATATGGTGGGGCGTCACGGATTCGAACCGTGGACCAAGAGATTAAGAGTCTCCTGCTCTACCAACTGAGCTAACGCCCCAAATATGGGGTGACTGATGGGGCTCGAACCCACGACCACCGGAATCACAATCCAGGGCTCTACCAACTGAGCTACAGTCACCATTGCTCGTTTCACATTGTACTACTTTTTGCCTTATTTGGCGCGCCCGGCAGGATTCGAACCTGCTACCCTCGGCTTAGCTTACCAACTATAGCTTTCGCTACCCTGCCTTAGCAGGTTTGTGGTCTGGACTATCTCTTCACCATTTCAGGTGTCGCACGTATAGTCTCTACGGAACCCTTCGATAATCAGAGGCCAAACGTACGTTTGTACACTGATTATTTCGCGATGCCTCTACCCTCAATGTTACTGAGCGGTTGAACTCTTTCGGGTCCAAGTAATAACACTCATCAGTATCAGGACAATAGACACAGTAGAGATCAATCTCATCTTTATCTACCTGCTGCATGTGTGTACCATTTCGATCTGCCCAGCAGGATCTAAAATGGACAGTCAATGCCCCTGTTTTGTCTACCGATTTATACTTTACCTGTATCCGTCTAAACTCTCTATCTCTATATACAACCAAATCAAATGGCGCATGTTCCGTAACTGGATTTAAAACCATAAATCCTTGCTCGAATAAATCGAGCTGAGCCTTCAAGACACCGTGGTCTCCCTTCTCCTTGGTTGGGTGCATAATATTCACATTATGCCTCAACCTTTGGATGGGTCAACCAAAGGTTTCCTCGGGATTGCCATCAGCGCGACCTGTTAAGGTTTCCCCGATACGGTGCGATCCACTCTACAAGTTACCTTTCCTTGTAGAGGCCCCTAGTTCGTGCAAGCACGCGTTGAAGGCCGATGCTCTATCCTGATGAGCTACGGGCGCAAATATTGGTCGGGGTGGAGGGATTCGAACCCCCGACATTCTGCTCCCAAAGCAGACGCGCTACCAGGCTGCGCTACACCCCGACAACTGATTCAAAATCAGCGAGCGCGAATAATACCACCATCAGCGCGAACGTCAACAAGCAGTGCTATAATTCGCCAACTTTTTTTACCCTCACATTGGAAAACAGATAGATGAGCGCACAAATTCTCGATGGAAAGAAGATTGCCGGTGAAATTCGTGAACAGATTCACCAAGAGGTAGAGCAACTGTTGGCAGCAGGACACCGACAACCGGGGCTTGCGGTAGTGCAGGTGGGTGATGACCCCGCCTCTAGTGTCTATGTGCGCAATAAACATAACGCCTGTGATAAAGCTGGCATTCTATCTATCAAACACAACCTATCCGTAGAGACTACAGAAGAGACCCTAATCTCTTTGGTCGAAGAGTTGAACGAGGACGCTACAGTAGACGGTATTCTGGTCCAGCTTCCCCTCCCTGACCATATCGACCCAGAAACGGTGATTGAACGCATCCACCCAGACAAGGATGTGGATGGCTTTCACCCCTACAACATGGGGCGACTGGCATTGAAGATGCCGTTACTGCGTCCTTGTACACCCAAAGGGGTGATGACACTACTGGAGCGTACCGGTATTCCCCTAGAAGGGAAAGAGGCGGTAATTGTCGGTGCCTCTAACATTGTAGGTCGCCCAATGACACTGGAGCTGCTCTCTGCCCGCTGCACCACAACCACCTGCCACAGCAAAACCGCTGATTTGGAGGCACATGTACGCCGTGCCGAGGTACTGGTAGTCGGTGTTGGCATCCCCAACTTTATTCCCGGAGAGTGGGTACGTGACGGTGCGGTAGTGATTGATGTTGGCATCAATCGCCTTGAGGATAACACACTGACTGGCGATGTGGATTATGAAGGGGCTTTCCAGCATGCATCGTGGATTACTCCAGTCCCCGGCGGGGTGGGTCCTATGACGATTGCTACGCTGTTACAGAATACATTGAAGGCGGCTGAGGTTTTTCATAATGCCTGAGTACTTTAGCTGACATAGGTTTCACCCCCACCCCTGCCCTCCCCCTAAATGGGGAGGGAGTAAAAGCCACTACCCTCTACGCCAACTGGTGCCACCGGCACCATCTTCCAGCACAATCCCCTGCTCGGCAAACAGGTCACGAATACGGTCCGACTCCCCCCAATCCTTATTGGCACGGGCATTTGCACGGTCCTCAATCAGCTGCTCAATCTCCGCATCACTCAAACCATCTTCACCACTCTCCCCCTTGAGGAACTGATCTGGATCTTGCTGTAGCAGCCCCAAAATTTCTGCCAACTGCCTCAACAGTTGGGCATGTGCCTCCGTTGCTGCATCCGCACTGTCATTCAGTCGATTAATCTCACGCACCAGATCAAACAGCACCGAGAGCGCCTCGGGGGTATTGAAATCATCATCCATTGCCGCATCAAAACGCTGCTGCCACTCACTCCCCTCAACTGCTGCAACCCCTTCCACCTCTATCCCACGTAGTGCGGTATAGAAACGGGTCAGTGCAGCCTGTGCATTCTGTAGATTCTCTTCCGTGTAGTTTAGTGGACTGCGGTAGTGGCTGGTTAGCAGGAAGTAGCGCACCACCTCTGCGGGATAGACCTTCAGCACCTCACGAATGGTGAAGAAATTTCCCAGCGATTTCGACATCTTCTCATCATCCACCCGCACAAATCCGGCATGCATCCAGTAGTTGACGAAGGTCTCGCCGGTCGCCCCCTCTGACTGCGCAATCTCATTCTCATGGTGCGGAAAGATCAGATCCATCCCCCCTCCATGTATATCGAAGTGGTTCCCCAAACACTGTGTCGACATCGCCGAGCACTCAATGTGCCAACCAGGCCGCCCTTTGCCCCAAGGGGAGTCCCAGTTAGGCTCATCCGGCTTAGCCGATTTCCACAGCGCAAAATCCATCGGTGCACGCTTGATATCCCCCACTTCAACTCGCGCCCCCGCCTGTAGATCTTCCAAATTCTTACCAGAGAGCTTGCCGTACGCTTCAATCGAGGAGACATCACAATAGACATCGCCATTGTCCGCAACATAGGCCTTACCATTCTCAATCAACTGCTCAGTCATTGTGAGAATCTCAGCCATCGAATGGGTCGCACGCGGCTCCTGATCAGGCGACACAATCCCCAGCGCCTCAGAGTCCTCATGCAACGCCACCACAAAACGGTCGACCAGTTCACTGAACAGCTCCCCATTCTCATTGGCACGGTTGATGATTTTGTCATCGATATCGGTAATATTACGCACATAGTGGACCTTATAGCCCTGCGCCCGCAGGTAGCGCACCACCACATCAAAGAAGACCATCACCCGCGCATGGCCCACATGACAGTAGTCATAGACCGTCATACCACACACATAAAGGTTCACTTCCCCTTCATGAATCGGCTTAAACACCTCTTTGGTTCGGCTCTGGGTATTGTAGATCTGCAACATAGTTCTTCTCTTTCATCAGTGGGTACAAAAACCAGCAACTCTAATTCTATAACCCTGCTTTTCTCCCCTTCCCCATTTTAGGGGGAAGGCTGGGAGGGGGTAAAATGCATAATCAAACCTTTTACCCCCTCCCTAACCCTCCCCCTGATAGAGGGAGGGGACTTTAAAGCTACAAATTAGAATTGCCACACAAAAACAGCGCAAGATTATACCTCACCCTCAATAATGGTATAATCTGCTGCCCATTCCATTGATAAAATTAATGACTTATGAAGAAAAATCTCACCATCTTTAGTGCTGTAGTTGCCCTGCTGGGCGCTATCCTCTTTTCTGTAGTACCCTCCGAACCTGCCCGTGCTGCAGAGAAGAATCCGATGATCGCCGCTGGTTCCCCCACGGTTGAGCTGGTTACCAACCACGGCACCATCACCATACAGCTGGATGAGGCACGCGCCCCCTTCACCGTTGCCAACTTCCTCACCTACGTAAAGAGTAGCCACTATGACGGCACCATCTTTCATCGCGTCATCCCACAGTTCATGATTCAAGGCGGTGGCTTTACTACTGAGTTTGAGAAGAAGCCCACCAACGACATGATCCCCAACGAGGCGGACAACGGTCTGAAGAATTTACCCGGCACCATTGCCATGGCCCGTACCAGCGACCCACACTCTGCAACCGCCCAGTTCTTTATTAACACCGCTAATAACCGTTTCCTCAACCATACCCGCAAATCACAGCGCGGCTGGGGCTATACCGTCTTCGGACAGGTGATCAGTGGAATCGACGTGGTACGCAAGATCGAGCAGGTTGAGACCGGCGCTGGAGGCATCTTCGCAAAAGATGCACCACAACAGGCCGTCATCATTCAGTCTGTAAAACTCATTTCAAAATAATCTCAAAATAGTTATTAACAAAAGGAAAACGCTACGATGATCGTTAAGATGACCACCTCTCACGGAGAGATCACCATCGAATTGAATGCCGAAAAGGCCCCACAGACGGTTGCTAACTTTGTCGACTACTGCCGCGATGGCTTCTACGATGGCACCATCTTCCACCGTGTCATCCCCGGCTTCATGGTTCAGGGTGGCGGCATGGAGCCTGGCATGGCAGAGAAACCTACCAATGAGCCAGTTGAGAATGAGGCCGGCAACGGTCTAAAGAATGATGTCGGCACACTGGCGATGGCTCGCACCATGGACCCCCACTCTGCCACTGCGCAGTTCTTCATCAACACCAACAGCAACGGCTTCCTCAATCACCCCGGACAAGATGGCTGGGGTTACTGTGTCTTTGGTGAGATCACCGAGGGGATGGACGTAGTTCGTGAGATTGAGAAGGTCGAGACGGCCACCAGCGGCTTCCATGATGATGTACCTAAAGAGGACGTGGTTATTGAGAAGGTAGAGGTTCAGGAGTAGTCCAGTAACGGATAGACTCAACCCTCCCCCAGCTTGGGGGAGGGCATATTTGCTACAGAAAACTCATGAGCACCTGTTTTATTGCTGATCTTCACCTCTCTGAAAAGCACCCAGAGATTACCCAGCGCTTTCTATATTTTCTAAAACAGGAAGCCTCTAAACATCAAACACTCTATATTCTTGGGGACCTATTCGAGGTCTGGTTAGGCGATGACCTCTCCAGCGAAGAGGCCCACCCGATTCTGCAGGCACTCCATGATACTGTCCAACAAGGGACGACCATCTATATTCAGCACGGCAACCGAGATTTTCTGCTCGGCACCGCATTTGAAAAACAGAGTGGCTGCAAACTAATACCTGACCCTTACCGTATTGAACTGGATAACACTCCAATCTTACTCACCCATGGTGACCAGCTCTGTAGCGATGATAAGAACTACCAGCGCTATCGATCCATAATCCAACACCCCATCACACGCTGGAGCTTGCTCCATCTCCCTCACTTTTTTCGGCGCAAAATCGGGCAACAGCTCCGCCAACAGAGCAACTTAGGAAAGCTAGAAAAATCGAGCTACACCATGGATGTCACTACTCATACCGTGGAGTCATGGATGCGCAATCATAGGGTGAACCAGCTGATCCACGGGCACACCCACCACCCAGCCATTCATACATTGAGTGTGGATGGTGAACCTGCTCAACGAATGGTATTGGGGGACTGGGATTCAGGAAATAGTATGCTGTTTTATGACTCTGGGGAGTTCACACTACAGAGTGCTTAAAAGGGTTCACAATCTCCATCCCTTTCCAAATTTGTCCATGCTGCATATCTTCACTATACAGGTGCGACACACTGGCTCGTACAGCCGTCTCAACAATCATCGCATCCCAATAAGAGAACTGTCTTTTCAACACAGACTCCATCGCCTTGCTAATCACATGCGTATCAGCAGCTACAACAGGAAACAACATCATCCAGTCGTCAACCTGCCCCTTTGCCTCTTCAATCGGCATCTTTCGCTTCCGAGTCACGGCACTAAAAAATTCAGAGAGTGACTGTAACGTAAGCACACACTCTTTACCCACCATCTCATCCATCAACTGCATCGCTTGTTGATGGCGCTCACCAGCATCACGGTCTACCGAGTAGATCAACACGTTGGTATCCAGACTATAGCTCTTAGCGCTCATGTAACTGATCTCTATCCAGTGCACTCCCCCCCAAATGGTATCCACTATTCATTCTTTCACTCACTCTCGCATAAGCTTGCTGCTGAGCCTCTGTCAGTGTGCGTTCAGATTCAATTGCTGAAAGTCGGGCTACAGGCTTCCCCCGTTTGGTAATGATCACCTCTTCGCCCGACTCAACCATCTCAATATATTTAGAGAGGTGTTGGTTCACTTCCCGCACTGGAACTTGTTGTTGCATGCTACCTCCTATTTTTTTAGATAATGTAGAACATACTACAAAATCATAAAAAAGCAACTTACGCCCTATTTTCCTGTTCCAACTGCTGAAGAAACGCCATCTCCCGATCGCTAAACCCCGCCTCCACCCGACCGGGTTCATAAAACGGTCCACGAATCGCGTAAGACATCTTCTCTCGAACTAACGACTCAAAGGTCTCCTCTGAGTCAAGACCACGCTGTTCACAGAGGTAACGAAACCAGACCGTACCCGCCTTTACGTGCCCCACCTCATCTCGCAGAATAACCTCTAGAATCGGCTGACTCTCCTCATCCCCGATCTCGCGTAGCTTCTCCATAATCCCTGGGTTCACATCCAGACCACGAGCCTCGAGTATGCGTGGCACCAGCCCCATCCGTAACAACACATCATCCGCAGTCTGCTGTGCGGTCTCCCACAAGCCATTGTGTGCAGGAAAATCTCCGTAGTCGTACCCCAACTGTTTCAGCCGCCCCTGCACCAGTTGAAAGTGGTAACGCTCCTCATCGGCAATACGCAGCCAGTCATCATAGTACTCTGTTGGCATCTCTCGAAAACGGTAGACCGCATCCAGCGCCAAGTTGATCGCATTGAATTCAATATGGGCGATGGCATGGAGCATAGAGGCATGCCCCATAGGGGTGCCCAATCGCCTACGTTTCAGTTTACGTGGAGGGACCAGCTGTGGCTTCTCTGGATGACCCGCCTGCCCAATCGCTTTAGGTAACGTTATGGAGTCTTGTAACAGCATCCCCTGCTGCCAGCGCTTGTAGAGCTGCTCTGTCGCCTCTAGCTTCTCATCTAGTGAGCAGAGGTCGAGCACTCGACCGGTCTCCTCAAACAGATTTTTCTCAGAGGCCACGATTAAGGTCTCGCTTCAGATCTTCAACCTCTTCCAACCCTACGGCAACACGGATCAGCCCATCGGTAATCCCCGACAGTGCTTTATCCTCTGGCGAGAGTCGCCCGTGGGTGGTGGTTGCTGGATGGGTGATGGTAGTTTTGGTATCTCCCAAATTAGCGGTAATAGAGACCATCTCTGTGGCATTGATCAAACGCCAAGCTGCCTCTTTGCCCCCCTGCAGTTCAAACGAGAGGATGCCACCCGCACCACGCTGTTGTGATGCTGCGAGATCATATTGAGGGTGACTCTCCAGACCGGGATAATGGACTTTCGACACCTCTGGCTGCTGCTCTAACCACTCTGCCATCATCGTCGCATTTTGGGTATGTGCCTCCATGCGTAGCTTCAATGTCTCCAACCCCTTAAGGAAGATCCAAGCACTGAACGGGCTCATGGTGGGGCCAGCGGTACGCAGAAAGCCGTAGAT
Source organism: Gammaproteobacteria bacterium (assembly GCA_018648825.1). Classification (GTDB taxonomy): domain Bacteria; phylum Pseudomonadota; class Gammaproteobacteria; genus Thiopontia. The sequence goes on along the minus strand of JABGQL010000040.1, from coordinate 9,438 downwards.
ATCGGCACCCACAATCGCCTCAGAGCCGACCACGGCACCACCTACAGCACGCCCTTGTCCATCTAGGTATTTGGTGGCTGAGTGGGTCACAATGTCCGCGCCCAGCGCCAGTGGCTGTTGCAGTGCGGGGGTACAGAAGACATTATCCACAGCAAGCAGTGCTCCATGTTGATGGGCAAGATCAGCCAAAGCGCGGATATCACCAATCTGGGTCAGTGGATTGGCGGGAGTCTCCAGAAACAGCAGCTTGGTATTGGGTTGAATCGCCTGTTCCCACTGATCCAGTTCCGTCAATGCAACGTAGGTGACCTCCACGCCAAACTTCACCATAAACTGGTTGAAGAGCACCACAGTGGTCCCGAAGACGCTACGAGAGACCACCACATGATCTCCCGCCTTGAGTACCCCCATACAGGTAGCGAGGATTGCCGCCATCCCGGATGAGGTGGCTACTGCGCGTTCAGCCCCCTCTAGCGCAGCGAGCCGCTGCTCAAAAATTCTTACCGTGGGGTTGGTAAAGCGGGCGTAGATGTTGCCTGGTTCTTCACCGGAGAAACGAGCTGCGGCCTGTTCTGCGGAGTCGAAGACAAAGCTGGAGGTGGGAAAGATGGGTTCGCCGTGCTCGCCCTCGTTGGTGCGTTCGTGTCCGGCGCGAATCGCCAGTGTAGAAAAACCGTACTCATTTGGATCAATCATCTATTGCCCCTTGTCTGTTATTAGCGGAGTCCTCAACCCCCACCCCGGCCCTCCCCCTGCTAGGAGGAGGGAGAGCGTGCTACATTCAGTCCGAATTGTAGACCCCTAACACCTCATCATCATCTTCGTTATCACGCTTGCTCTTTTCTGAGTCGCAACGGTCAGATTCCAGCTTTTGTAGATATGCATCATCAATCCCGCCTGTCACATAATTTGCATCGAACACGGAGGTATCGAACTGTTTGATCTGCATATTCCCCTCTTGTACCGAGTCGATCAGGTCTTGTAGATCTTGGAAGATGAGGCGATCCGCACCAATCCACTCCGCCACCTCCTGCTCGGTACGCCCATGGGCAATCAGCTCCGAAGCGACTGGCATATCAATTCCGTAGACATTCGGATAACGCACCGGAGGCGCTGCTGAAGCGAAGTAGACTTTGTTGGCCCCTGCTCCACGCGCCATCTCAATAATCTGTGCCGAGGTGGTACCGCGCACAATGGAGTCATCCACCAGCAGCACGTTCTTTCCCTTGAACTCTAGCCCCAGCGGGTTGAGCTTCTGGCGCACCGACTTCTTACGCAGCTTCTGCCCTGGCATGATAAAGGTACGACCGATGTAACGGTTTTTGATAAATCCCTCGCGGTAGACGATATCTAGGGTATAGGCGAGCTGTGAGGCTGCGGTACGACTGGTATCAGGAATGGGGATCACCACATCAATATCGTGATCGGGCCACTCTCTCAGAATCTTGGTCGCCAGCTTCTCCCCCATACGCAGCCGCGCCTTATGGACGTGAACATTATCCAAAATGGTATCGGGGCGGGCGAAGTAGACGTGCTCGAAGATACAGGGGGAGAGTGTTGGGTTCTCCGCACACTGCTTGGTATGCAACTCCCCTTCCGCATTGATATAGACCGCCTCACCGGGGTCTAACTCACGAATCAGATTGAAACCGAGAGTATCGATCGCCACACTCTCTGAAGCGACCATATACTCTTTGTGCCCCTCTTCATCTTCACGCTCACCAATGCAGAGTGGACGGATACCGAAGGCATCACGGAAGGCGACAACCCCATATCCGGTGATCAGTGCAGCCGCAGCATACCCCCCCTCACAGCGGCGATGGACACTACTCACCGCACTGAAGACATCCTCCACCTCTAGCCGCAGCTTCCCCATATGTTGCAGCTCATGGGCAAACACGTTGAGTAGAATCTCAGAATCGGAGTCGGTATTGAGGTGGCGCAGATCCTCCATATAGAGGTCTTGCTTAATCTTGGCCGCATTGGTCAGGTTACCGTTATGTACCAGTGCAATCCCGTAGGGGGAGTTGACATAGAACGGCTGTGCCTCCGCAGAGGAGGAGCACCCCGCAGTGGGATAACGCACATGACCAATCCCCATATTCCCTTGTAGGCGCAACATATGACGGGTGTGAAAGACATCCTTCACCAGCCCATTGCCCTTTCGGAGAAACACCTTACCATCATCACAAGTGATGATGCCTGCGGCATCCTGCCCACGATGTTGCAGCACCGTCAGCCCATCATAGAGCGCCTGGTTAACCGCAGAGGTCGATACAATTCCAATGATTCCACACATAGGTCGTGATCTTCTTTTAAAAAATTCAGTTTAAAAAGTTAACGGGAAGTATACGGGAAATAGTTACGTAGATCTTCCGGCAACTGTTCCAACAACCAGTCTGAAATCTGCTGAAAGTGCTCCAGCAGTGCTGACTCTTGCCACCAGAGATCCTGTGGCAATGGAGTCATCCCTGCCACCATCACCAACATGGAGATAATCAGCAAGCCACGTGCAATACCGAACAGCATCCCCAGTACACTATCCATTCCCCCAAATCCGGTAAAGTCGATCACCTCTTGCATCGCTTTATTGATCAACGAGCCTAGAATCAGCGTCACCAGAAAGAGCACCCCAAACGAGGTGGCCGCACGCAGCGATGGGGTCTGAATCAGTGATTCAAAGAACTTGGCCTGATCGGTAGAGAAGGTAACCGCAACCCAAAATGCTGCCACCCAGGTTGCCAGCGAGATCGCCTCTTTGAAAAAACCCCGCAATAGGCTGATCCCCGCGGAGACCAACACAATCGCCAGAATGGCGATATCAATTCCGTTGAGTCCGGTCTGTTCCAGTACGGGGGGCATAATTTGCTCTAGTTAACCTTGATTTTCTCTGATTAGTTCAATGGTCGCATATGCGGGAACAACAGCACATCACGAATCGATGGAGAATCGGTAAACAACATCACCAGTCGATCAATACCAATCCCCTCTCCTGCTGTGGGTGGCATACCGTGCTCTAGTGCGGTGACGTAGTCTTCGTCATAGTGCATCGCCTCATCATCACCCGCCTCCTTCTCCGCAACCTGCGCACGGAAACGTTCGGCCTGATCCTCATAATCATTTAACTCTGAGAAGCCGTTGGCGATTTCACGCCCGCCGACGAAAAACTCAAAACGGTCGGTAACAAACGGGTCATCATCATTACGACGCGCCAGCGGAGAAACCTCCGTGGGGTACGCGGTGATAAAGGTGGGGTGCATCAGACGATGCTCGACCGTCTTCTCAAAGATCTCAATCTGTACCTTGCCTAAGCCATAGGACTCCTTCAGCGGAATACCCAGCCCCTCAGCCACCGCACGTGCCTGCTCCATATCATCCAGCTGCGCCTCGCTCAGTTCTGGATTAAAGTGAAGGATCGACTCTTTAATCGTCATGCGCGCAAACGGTTTGCCAAAGTCGTAGGTGTCGCCCTGATAGTTGACCGTAGTTGAACCCAGCACCTCTTCGGTGATACCGCGTAGCATCGCCTCGGTGGTATCCATCAAATCGTGATAGTCGGCATACGCCTCGTAGAACTCGATCATAGTAAATTCAGGGTTGTGGCGAGTGGATAGCCCCTCATTACGGAAGTTGCGGTTGATCTCATAGACTCGCTCAAAACCGCCGACCACCAGCCGCTTAAGATAGAGTTCTGGTGCGATACGCAGGAAGAGGTCCATATCCAGTGCATTGTGGTAGGTGGTAAAGGGGCGTGCCGTGGCTCCACCGGGGATCGCCTGCATCATTGGCGTCTCCACCTCCATGAAGTTGCGCCCGTTGAGGAAGTTACGGATGTACTGAATCACCTGCACACGCGTCTTGAAGACATCGCGTGAGGCATCATTCATAATCAGATCGATATAGCGCTGACGATAACGTGATTCGGTATCGGTCAGGCCATGAAACTTCTCTGGCAGTGGGCGCACTGATTTGGTCAGCAGGCGCAGGCTATCGACCTTGACGGAGAGCTCGCCCGTCTTGGTCTTGAACATCACCCCTTCGGCACCGACGATATCACCCAGATCCCACTTTTTGAACGATAGATAGAGCCCCTCAGGCAGCGAGTCGCGCTGGATAAAGAGCTGGATCTTTCCACTCATATCCTTGAGATGGGTGAAGGCGGCCTTCCCCATAATACGCTTGGCCATCATTCGACCAGCAACGGCCACTCGAATGCCTGCTGCCTCCAGCGCCTCAGGCTCCATCTCGTCATACTCAGCATGAAGCTCACCCGCGACCACATTGCGACGGAAGTCATTGGGGAAGGCGTTGCCCTCTTCACGCAACAGATCCAGTTTTTGACGGCGCTCGGCAATCAGGCGGTTCTCATCAACTTCTACATTCTTATCTTCTGACATCTTATAAAACCTTAATAAAAAGCTCCTCGCGCAAAGCCGCAAAGACACAAAAAAATCACAATCCGGACTTCAAACTCTCTTCAATAAACGGGTCCAAATCTCCATCTAGCACCGCTTGAGTATTGCCAGTCTCATGTCCGGTTCTCAAATCTTTAATCCGCGACTGATCCAGCACATAGGATCGAATCTGGCTACCCCAGCCGATATCAGACTTGGCATCCTCTGCCGCCTGTTTCTCTTCGTTCTGCTTCATCAGTTCCATCTCGAAGAGTTTGGCCTTCAACATACTCATCGCAGTCGCCTTGTTCTTATGCTGCGAACGCTCATTCTGACACTGCACCACAATCCCCGAAGGTTCATGGGTAATACGCACCGCAGAGTCGGTGGTGTTTACATGCTGACCACCCGCCCCCTGCGCACGATAGGTGTCTACCCGCAGGTCAGAGGGGTTGATATCAACATCAATATCCTCATTCACCTCAGGATAGATGAAGACGGAGGAGAAGGAGGTGTGACGACGGTTACCAGAGTCAAAGGGCGATTTACGCACCAGACGGTGCACACCCGTTTCGGTGCGTAACCAACCAAAGGCGTACTCACCCTTAATCTGGATGGTGGCCGATTTAATCCCCGCAACCTCCCCCGCTGAGACCTCCATCAACTCTACAGCAAAGCCACGGCGGTCCCCCCAGCGCAGGTACATACGCAGCAGCATCTCCGCCCAGTCCTGCGCCTCGGTGCCACCGGAACCAGACTGAATATCGATAAAGGCGTTGGAGGCATCCTGTGGACCGGAGAACATACGCTGAAACTCCAGCGCCTCAATGGTCTCGGTCAATTTCTGTAGATCAGCAACCACCTCGTTGACGGTATCTTCATCGGCTTCCGCCTCAGCCATCTCCAACAGCTCACGCGCATCCTCTGCTCCCGAGCCCAGCTCATCCAGACCGTTGACCACCTTCTCCAACATGGCACGCTCACGCCCCAGATCCTGCGCCCGCTCAGGGTCATTCCACACTTCTGGAGACTCCAGCTCGCGGTTGACCTCTGTTAACTGCTCCGCTTTTTCAGCATAGTCAAAGGTACCCCCTCAAGGCTTCGGTACGCCCTTGCAGCTCTTTGATCTGGTTGTAGATGGGGTTGAATTCAATCATCGCGGTTCAGCTCGGTTTAAGTCAGTGTTGCCGAAAAATAGTGGCGAGAATTATACACGCTTCAACCATAGACGCTCACCCCCTCCCCCGCATATTTATCATACACATGTAGATAGACCCGCTCACAGGTTCTGCTCCAGAGCGCATCATCATACTGCTCTGGCAACTCATCCAGCATATCCTTGATCAGACTATCCACCCGCGCCTTGGTACGCTGTTTCTTGCGCCAGTCGATCACCAACAGCGCCCTCAACTTCTCCAGCAGATCATGGGCGATACGCTTGATCTCGTTACGCTCTTTTTCACTCAACGTCACCTCACTACAGAGCAGATCAAAAATCGCCAACTCCTCCTCACTCAGCCCCTCGCGTAGCGTGCGCTGCTCCTCCTGCTCCAGCTCCCCGATAAACTGCTTCAATTCTTCAAAAAACTGCTCCGCGCTATAGGCTCCTAAATTGTACTGTTCAATCAACTGCTGAAAACGATCCTGCAGATCCTGACGACTGCTGTTGCGCTCCACCATCGGCACCAACTTACGGGCAATAATCACCTTCAGCCGCTCCACATCGGACCGCCCCGGCCTGTTCTGCTTCGCCACCATCTCCGCCAGCGCTTCAAAATCGATTGCAGAAATATCCACCGGCTCTGGCAAGTTACTTCCAATATGGATGGTCTCAATCGCCTCATCCAGCAATTCACCTACCTGATGGCGCACCACATCCAGCACATCACTGTCATCCACCTCCAACCCCGATTTCACCCGCATCTGACGATAGATGATATTGAGTGCCACCCGCTCACGCACAAAACCATCGGCACGGCTGTCGGGCAAAATCGCCTTGAAGATACGGTTAATCTGGCGCAGGTAACTGATAAATTCATCACGGTATTTGGGGTCAAGCAGCGCCTCACTGGCGGCATCCAGCAGTGTCAGGCGCTGTAGATCATCGCTCGCCTCCATCACCGCTTGCAGACTGATCTGCTGCTCTGCAAGAAAACCACGCACCGCCCCCATCGCCTGTTCCAACTCATCCAGCAGCACCTGCTTATCATTGGCCGGGGTGTCGATCTCATACTGCACCCCCTCCTCCGCTACGCCACCACCATACATCCCCAGCGCCTGCTGTAGCGCACCGAAGATATTGATGTAATCCACCACTTGCCCCGCTGCCTTTCCAGGAAAGACCCGATTGGCACGGGCAATGGTCTGCATCAGCGTATGCTCTTTCAGCGGTTTATCGAGATAGAGCGTCGAGACCGAAGGGGCATCAAAGCCAGTCAGCCACATCGCACAGACAAAGACGATGCGTAGCGGGTGCTCTGCATCCTTAAAGTCCTCATCCAGCTCCTCTTTTACCATGCGTTCACGGTGACGCTTGTAGTCCAGCCCCAGCTTCTCCATGCGCTCATAATCGTTCTGACCGCCAGAGACCACCACCGCCATATCGGTACTCTCCAACAGTGCAATTTGCTGCTGCAAGCGCGCACGATGGCTCCCTCCAGCCACCTTCAAACGCTGCTGTAAACGCCTCAACTTTTGCTGCCATGCGATCTGCACCTTGTCATACATGCGAATGGCCGTCGCCTTATCAATCGACACCACCATCGCCTTGCCCCAGACGTTCCCTGACTCGCCCCCAGAGAATGGCTCCCGCCCCAGATAGTGATCCACAATATCGTTGGCGATGGTCTCCAGCCGCTCCTCACGGGTGATGATGTGATAGGCGCGACCAAACTCCTGCTCCAGCTTCGCCTCCTGTTCATCACTCAAGTCTGCTTCATCCAGTAGTGCTGTAATCTCCTCACCCAGATCATCCCGATTGAGATTGACCTCTGGCACCCGATTCTCATAGTAGAGCGGCAGCGTCGCCCCATCATCAACCGCGTCAGCAAAGTTATAGATGCTGACGTAATCCCCAAACACCTCACGGGTCTTCTCCTCCCCAGAGAGCAGCGGGGTTCCGGTAAAGGCGATAAAGGCGGCATTGGGAAGCGCACGGCGCATATTCATCGCCAGCGTGTCGTACTGACTGCGGTGCGCCTCATCGGTAATCACAATCACATCATCCCGCTGCGACAGTTCGGGGTACGGCTCCCCCGGCTCTGCGCGAAATTTCTGGATTAGGGTAAAGACAAAACGACGGTCCTCCGACAGCATCCGCTTCAATTCATCCCCCGACTCCGCCTGACTCTCCTCCAGCAGCAGCCCCGCGCTATGGAAAGTCTTGTAGATCTGATCATCAAGATCGGTACGATCCGTCACCACCACAAAGGTCCAGTTGCCCGGCAGCTTGCGGAACGCCTTGCGGGTAAAGAAGGTCATCGAGAAACTCTTGCCACTCCCCTGCGTGTGCCAGAACACCCCCAACTGTCCCTCCCGCTGCTGCACCGACTCCAGCCCGCGCAGCGCCTCATTTACCCCCAGATACTGGTGGTAACGGGCAACAATGCGTACCGTCTCCTTATTGCGCACAAACAGTGAGTAGTTTTCGATCAGATCGAGAAAACGGCCCTGCTCACACATACCGCGAATCGCCACCTCCAGGCTCACCTTACGCGGCTCTTTTTCACTCTCGATCTTCTTCCACTCAGCAAAATGCTCCCAACTGCTGGAGATCGTACCCAGCTTGGACTGCACCCCGTTCGACAACAGAATAAGTTGGTTAAACCAGAAGAGATGGGGGATGGTGGTTCGATAGTCCGCAAGATTATCGCGGTAAGCGTGTATCAACTGACGGTGGCTCGCCTTCAGCTCAACAAACAGCAGCGGCAACCCATTTACAAAGCCGATCAAATCGGGGCGGCGGGTCTCAATCTCGCCAGTAATGGTCATCTGTGAGCAGAGCAAAAAGTCATTATTGGCCGGGGTACTCCAGTCGATGATACGCACGGTGAGATCCTCTTCACCCTCCTCGCCAGACTGGTAACGGTAGCCCTCACGTAGCAGCAGATAGATCTGCTCATTGGCAGCGATCATACTCATTGCCGAGCGATCCCGTGATAGCGCCTCTATCGCCTCATCCAGTGCCAACTCAGGCGCAGCGGGATTGAGCCTCTCCAACACAGCGCGCAGACGGTTGAAGAGCACCACATCACCCCGCGTATTGCGCCCCAGATCACTCTCTGGACCAAATGCCTCCTCCCAACAGGTGAGCGTCTCCCACTCCAATTCTGCAAAGAGCTGGATGGCGGGTTGTTCGACGAGGGCATCTTCAGTGTATTTCATGACTCGATCTGTTCAAGTACGCCTTTCAAAGCCTCCAACAATGCGGGGACATCTTCCTGAATCAGGCTCCACAAAATATCATTATCTACCCCCAGATAACCATGAATCATCTGATTCCGCGCCGCTATCACTTGTCTCCAAGGGATCTCGCTATACTGTCTCCTGATTTGATCAGGGATATGGGTTGCAGCCTCCCCGATGAGTTCAATATTCCGAATAGTTGCATCATAATTGATACGACTGGCGACAAACTCCTCTTGGGAAAAATCTTCGGTATACGCCAAAACCCGCTCAGAGAAATCGATCATATCTTTCAGATAAAAACGCCACTCTCGATCAGACATAGACCGCCTCCTGCTCAACATAAGGGCGAAGTTCAGGACGTAACGCCTTTTCAGTGACCAGATCAACACGGCAACCCAACTCATCCTCCAGATAGAACTGCACCCCAAAGAAACGTTTTGAGGTTGCTGGCCCATCAAATGCAACCAACACATCCACATCACTATCCGGTCCGGCCTCATCTCTTACTGTCGAGCCAAATAGGGCCAGACGAGTCACGTCAAAACGTTCCATCAGCGTCTGTTTTGACTCTTCTAAAACATGCAATGTATTTACCCGATTCATCTAGCCACCCTTTTCCTATGCCCCATGATTCATG
>JABGQL010000060.1 GCA_018648825.1 Gammaproteobacteria bacterium | reverse complement strand
GAGTCATCTGCTGCCACCTATCCAACCACGTTTTGCAAATAGGTAAAAATCTTAACCAATTGCTGTTTGACACAGCATCATCAACGCTCCGGGGAACAGCCCCAACCCCAGAACTACTAGCGCATTGACAGAGAGGGTAATCCCTGCGGGGCTGAGATCATCGCACTCTATCCCTCGGCTCCCCTCTTCTGCCTCATCGAAGTAGACCATCTTGATCACCCGTAGGTAGTAGAAGGCTCCGATAATAGAGAAGAATACCGCAGCAATAGCCAGCCAAACCAGCTCCACAGTGATGACCTGCTGTAGTACCGCAAGCTTGGCATAGAAGCCTACTGTGGGTGGCACACCCGCCATGGAGAACATTAGAATCAACATCATCAGGGCGTACCAAGGATTACGCTTCGACAGCCCTCGGTAGTCGGTCAGCTCCTCTGCCTCAAACCCTTTACGAGACATCAACAGGATCATTCCAAAGGCTCCCGCTGAGGTGAGCGCGTAGGTGATGGCGTAGAACATCGAAGACTCATAACCCGCCTCAGTACCGCTGAGCACACCCAACAGCAGGAAGCCAATGTGAGAGATACCGGAGTAGGCGAGCATACGCTTAAGGTTAGTCTGTGCAATCGCAATCACATTACCCAGCGCCATTGAGAGCAGTGCCAGAATAATCAACATCTGCTGCCAATCCACGACCATGCCGTGAAGACCATCCACCAACAGGCGCATAACCATAGCAAAGGCGGCAATCTTAGGGGCACTGGCGATATAGGTGGTCACCGAGGTGGGTGCACCATGGTAGACATCTGGCACCCACATATGGAATGGCACCGCACCCAGTTTGAAAGCGATACCAGAAACCACGAAGACTAGGCCGAAGATCAGCACCAGATTGAGGTCACTGTTACCACTCTGCCCCTCAATCGCCTTCGCTACCTCACCAATATCTAGGGTACCGGTTGCACCGTAGAGCATAGAGATACCGTAGAGCAACATGCCTGAGGCCAGCGCCCCTAACACAAAGTATTTCATCGCCGCCTCAGAGGCACGCGCCTCATCTCGCTGTAGCGCTACCATGGCATACATCGAGAGCGACATCAGCTCCAGCCCCAGATAGAGGGTGAGGAAGGAGTGAGCCGAGGTGAGGATCATCATTCCCAATACACCAAACAGCCCAAGCACGAAATATTCGCCACGATAGAGATCACGCTCTTTCTGGTACTCTCCTGAATAGAGAAAGACCATGGTGGTAATCAGCAACATCGCTATCTTCAAGACGTCGCCCATCGGATCTCGAACAATCGAGCCGCTAAAGAGCAGCTGTGACTCCCCCCCCATTCCGGCATAGACCACAATGGCCGTAACCAGCAGTGAACCGATGGTTAGCAGACCCGTAATGATGCGGCTCTCTTCTTTCACAAAGAGGTCGACCAACAGTACAACACAGGCCAGCGTCAGCAGGGTTATCTCGGGAGCAACAGCAGTCAGTTGTGAGGTATCAAAATTCATTCTTCTACACTCCTATAGCTTGGAGATCGTAATCTGCTGTAGCAGATGGTCTACCGAGGCATGCATCACATCAATAACAGGTGCAGGATAGAGTCCCATCGCCAGCACTGCGGCTGCCAAAATTGCCATCATCAGGAACTCTCTCTTGTTCATATCGCTCAGACCAGCAACGCCATCGTTCCCTATCTTGCCGTAGACTACGCGTTTGTACATCCACAAGGTGTAGGCCGCCCCCAAAATCAGCGTGCTCGCTGCGAGGAAGGCGATCCAGAAGTTGGCACGGAAAGAGCCGAGGATCACCATAAACTCACCAACAAATCCAGAGGTACCGGGCAGCCCCGCATTGGCCATGGAGAAGAAGAGCATAAAGGCGGCAAACGCTGGCATGGTGTTGGCGACACCACCGTAATCACCAATCTCACGAGAGTGAAGACGGTCGTAAAGCACGCCAACACTGAGGAACATCGCAGCGGAGATAAAGCCGTGAGAGATCATCTGCGCCAGCGCCCCCTCTACACCAATGGCAGCCCCTTCCATACTACCGCTCTGCTTGAAGATCATGAACGGGATAAAGAAGCCCAAGGTAACAAAGCCCATATGGGAGATCGATGAGTAGGCGATCAGCTTCTTCATATCTTGCTGAACCAACGCTACAAAACCGATATAGACCACCGCAATCAGTGACAGTGTGATCATAAAGGTATCGAGTTCGCTACTTGCATCAGGAACAATCGGCAAGCTAAAGCGTAGGAAGCCGTAGGCGCCCATCTTCAACATGATCGCAGCCAGCACTACAGAGCCACCCGTAGGGGCCTCAACGTGAGCGTCAGGCAACCATGTATGGACCGGCCACATCGGTACCTTGACCGCAAAGGCGAGCAGGAAGGCGAAGAAGATCAACATCTGCGCGGTCATTCCAATTTTCAGGTCATGGTAGGCCAAGATCGAGAAAGTATTACTCTCACTATAGAGCCAGAGCAGTGAGATCAACATAAACACCGAACCGAGGAAGGTGTAGAGGAAGAACTTAATGGTGGCATAGACACGTTTCGGCCCACCCCAGACACCAATGATGATAAACATTGGGATCAACATCGCCTCCCAGAAGATATAGAAGAGGATCGCATCCAACGCCGCGAATACCCCATTCATCAAACCCGTCATGATCAAAAAGGCTGCCATGTACTGCGAATTACGATCCTGAATCACCTCCCACCCTGCAATCACCACAATGACGGTGATAAAGCTGGTGAGCACGATAAATGGCATGGAGATACCATCAACCCCCAAATGGTAGTTGATATTGAACGGCTCAATCCAAGGGATCAGCTCCACAAACTGCATCAAATGGGTAGAGCGATCAAAGCCGTTCCACAACGAGAGGGAGATCAACAGCGTGATGATGGCAAAGGCCAGCGCAGTGACTCGCCCCATAGCGCCACGACGGTCTCCAACAGCCAATGTCAGCAGGCCACCCACAATGGGTACCCAGATCAGCAGGCTCAGAATGTTGCTACTTGAATCCATGATATTCCATAACCTCTATCGGTAAAGTACCCAGGCCAGCATAGTGAGCAGACCGATAATCATTGCAAAGGCGTAGTGGTAGAGATAACCACTCTGCAGATGACGGATGACAGCAGCGATCTTCCCTACTCCGTAGGCAGAACCGTTCACCATCAGGCCATCAATCAATTTTGTGTCTCCAAATTTCCACAGCAGACCACCAATCCCGCGTGAACCGCCAGCAAAGAAGATCTCGTTGAAACTATCAAAACCATATTTATTCTCAAGCAGTGCGTGAATGCCAGAGAAGCGCTGCTTGATCGCCTCAGGAATATCAGGGCGCATCATATAGAAGTAGTAGGCCGTACCGACACCCGCCATCGCCAACCAGAATGGTGGAGCCATCATTCCGTGCAGGATGAAGCCCATAATACCGTGGAAGTTTGCACCCAGTGGGGCCAGTACATCATGTTCCGGCTTAACCTGAATCGCATCACCAAAGAAACCTGCAAACAGCATCGGCTCAACAAACAGGGCGCCAATGATCACCGAGGGGATCGCCAATGCAATCAGCGGCCCTGTGACCACCCACGGGGTCTCATGCGGTGCGTGTGCGGTATGGATACCGTGATCCTCATGCGCCTCTTCACCTTGATCATGGTGCGCGCTACCCAAGAAACGTGGTTCACCATGGAACACCAGGAAAAACATACGGAAACTATAGAGCGCGGTAATAAAGACCCCAAGCAGTACCGCAATGTAGGCGAAGGTAGAACCTGCGGTGTTAGAGGCGTGTACCGCCTCGATAATCGCATCCTTAGAAAAGAACCCTGCAAAACCGGGGAAGCCGATCAGTGCCAGCGAACCCACCAGTGAGGTCCAGTAGGTGATCGGCATATATCTCTTCAGACCACCCATGTTGCGCATATCTTGCTCATGGTGCATCGCAATGATCACTGAACCCGCCGCAAGGAAGAGCAGCGCCTTGAAGAAGGCGTGAGTCATCAGGTGGAAAACACCCGCTGCATAGGCTGAGGCACCGAGTGCGACCGTCATATAGCCCAGCTGTGACAAGGTTGAGTAGGCAACGACACGTTTGATATCGTGCTGCACCAGACCGAGGAAGCCCATAAACAGTGCCGTAATGGCACCAATGACCATGACTACCGAAAGCGCCGTCTCGGAAAGCTCAAACAGTGGAGACATCCGCGCCACCATAAAGATACCGGCGGTCACCATGGTTGCAGCATGGATCAGTGCCGAGATCGGGGTTGGGCCCTCCATCGAATCTGGCAGCCACACATGCAGTGGTACCTGTGCCGATTTACCCATCGCACCGATAAACAGCAAGATACAGATCAGGGTCATCACCGACCACTCACTATCACCCCAGATATTGATGGTCTGGCCGACCACACCATCGGTACGAGAGAAGACCTCTGCATAATCGAGTGAACCAAAGTAGAGCAACACACCCGCAATACCCAATAGAAAGCCGAAGTCACCCACACGGTTGACCAAGAAGGCCTTGAGGTTGGCGTAGATAGCTGTCTCTTTCTGGAACCAGAAACCAATCAACAGGTAAGAGACCACACCCACCGCCTCCCAACCAAAGAAGAGCTGCATAAAGTTGTTGGACATCACCAACATAAACATGGCGAAGGTGAACAGAGAGATGTAGCTAAAGAAGCGCTTGTAGCCAGGGTCTTCCTGCATATAACCGATGGTGTAGATGTGGACCATCAGTGAGACAAAACTCACCACCACCAGCATCATTGCGGTCAGTTGATCAACCAGAAAACCGACATGGAAGCTAATACCGCCACTCACCATCCAGGTATAGACGTTGCCATTGAAGGTATTGCCGTTAATGGCAGTATCTTGGAACACCAACAGTGAAAGCAGGAAGGCCACCGCAACACCACCAATGGTGACGATATGTGCAATCTTACGCTCCATCCAGTGCCCAAAGATCCCAGCGAGGACTGATCCAATCAGTGGAGCCAGTACAATAGCAAGGTAGACAGATTTCATTTCCATAGCCCTACCCCTTCAGCGTGTCGAGATCATCGACATTAATGGTTCGACGGTTACGGAACAGCAGCACCAGAATGGCGAGACCGATTGCAGCCTCTGCAGCAGCTACTGTCAGGATAAAGAAGACAAAGATCTGTCCGTTGGTATCCCCTAGGTAATGAGAGAATGCCACAAAATTCATATTCACCGAGAGCAGCATCAACTCAATCGCCATCATCAAAATGATCACGTTTTTTCGGTTGAGGAAGATACCCGCCACACTGAGGGTAAACAACAACGCCCCCAGAATCAGAAAATCGGAAAGTTCAATCATGCCTCTCCCCCTTCACGGATATCGAGCAGACGGATACGGTCCTCTCGACTGACTCGGTGTTGATCGGGAATATTCTGCTTCTTGCTGCTCGGACGTTGACGGAAGGTGAGACCAATCGCCGCCACAATCGCAATCAAAAGAATCGCTGCTGCCACCTCAAAAGAGAAGACATGCACCGTATAGAGCTGTTCGCCCAGCTCTTTGGTATTACTGTAATCGGCACCATGTGGTACTGGAGCCGGAAAGTTCTCGCTACTGAAGTAACGACCACCGAGCACCATAGCCATCTCTGCCACAATCGTCGCAGCAACCAGCGCTCCGGCGGGGAAATAGCGGGTAAAACCCTCACGCAGTGGCTCTAAGTTGACATCCAGCATCATCACAACGAAGAGGAACAGTACCATCACCGCCCCCACGTAGACCAACACCAAGGTGATGGCGAGAAACTCGGCCTCTAGCAATAACCAAAGGGCAGCGGTAGTAAAGAAGGCCAAAATCAGAAACATCGATGCATGCACCGCATTTTTGGCGGTGATTACTCGGAATCCAGCAAACAGCAGGATGGCACTAAAGAGGTAGAACAGTATGCTTGTCATTATCTATATTCCCCATCCACGGCCAAATCTGCAGCAAGTTGGGCCTCATTATTGTCGCCAATCTTCAGCAGCTCCTCTTTGGTAATGATGGAACCCTGACGAGACTCAAAGCTATATTCGTAAATACGGGTCTCGACAATCGCATCGACCGGACACGCCTCCTGACAGTAACCACAGAAGATACACTTGAAGAGGTCAATATCATAACGGGTGGTACGGCGGTTACCATAGTTGCTGGAACGACCCGCGCCATTCTCTGCGGGTGCATCCTCATCGCGTGGAGCGGCCTCAATGGTGATCGCCATTGCTGGGCAGACCGCCTCGCACAGCTTACAGGCAATACAGCGCTCCTCTCCATCTTCGTAGCGACGCAGTGCATGCAGGCCACGAAAGCGGGTAGACTGTGGAGCCTTCTCCTCAGGATAGTTGAGGGTGAATTTTCTACGGAAGAGGTAACGCCCCGTTACCGCCAACCCTTGGAACAGCTCCAGCAGCGTCCAAGTTTGGATGATTTTTTTCAATCTCTTCATCATGATGCTGCTCCCAGCACGCCGTCAAACCATGGCCCCAGCTCTGCATAGATCGCAATACCTTCAACAAACAGCCAGAAGATGGTGACAGGAAGGAATGCCTTCCACCCCAGACGCATGATCTGATCATAACGATAGCGCGGGAAGGTGGCACGGAACCAGAGGAAGAGGAAGAGGAAGATCGACATCTTCGCCAGCAACCAGACCAGTCCAGGAACCCACGCCGTCATCTCATCCAGTACCGGAATGCCCTGGAATGGCGAGAGCCATCCACCCAAGAATAGAATACTGGTGAGTGCCGCAATCAAAATCATATTGGCATACTCAGCGAGGAAGAAGATCGCAAAGGTCATACCGGAGTACTCAACATGGAAACCGGCAACGATCTCGGACTCACCCTCGGCCACATCAAACGGTGCACGGTTGGTCTCTGCCACACCCGAGAGGAAATAGACCACAAATAGCGGTAGCAGTGGCAACCAGTACCAGGTGAGGATATTGCCATCCTGCGCCCGCACAATATCACCCAAGTTGAGGCTACCCGCAGCCATCAATACACCAACCAGCGCAAAGCCCATCGCGATTTCGTAAGAGACCACCTGTGCCGCAGAGCGCATCGCACCGAGGAAGGCGTACTTGGAGTTGGAGGCCCAGCCCGCAATAATCACACCGTACACACCCACCGAGGTAAGCGCCAAAATATAGAGCAGACCCGCGTCCAGCTCAGAGAGCACCAGTCCATCATCAAACGGGATCACCGCCCATGCCGCCAGTGCCGGAGCAATGGAGAGGACTGGAGCAATAACAAACAGTGTCTTGTTGGCTCCCGTTGGCAGGATGATCTCTTTAAACATCAGCTTAAGAGCATCAGCAATCGGCTGTAACAGCCCTTTATAACCGACACGCTGTGGTCCAACCCGGACCTGCATCGCACCAATCACTTTACGTTCGGCGTAGGTGAGATAGGCGACGGATAACATCAATGGTGCCACAATCACCACGATCTTCAGCAGCGTCCAGAGTACCGTAATCACCTGCTCGGAGAGGATAGAAGATAAATCAAACATTACGCTATCTCCCCTTTCTGTTGACCTAGATGGCTCTGCTGCAGCGCTTCACTACGACGTACCAGCGGGTCGACTGCATAGATGGCATGACCGATTGAGACCGTTGTCTGGTCACTGCCCAGACTGCTCGGAGCACTCCAGCCGCCTGCCTGAGCCGCTGACTCAGTGGCCGTTTTCGCCTCAGCCAGCACCTCTTCAGAGGTGTCCAGATCAAATCCATCCAAATTCGCCAAGGTACCCAGTACACGTAAAATCTTCCAGCCAGGACGCGCCTCCCCTTTCGGAGCGACTACCCCTTGGAAACTCTGCCAGCTCCCTTCCATGTTAACCAAGGTACCGGAGGTCTCGGTAAAGGCCGCCATAGGCAACACGATATCGGCCTGCAGATCATTCAACCCATCACTAAAGGCCGCCATTGCAACCACAAAATCAGTTTTTCGAATCGCATCGGTAGAGGAGAGATCTTTTGCCTCGATCCCCATTAATAGCACCGCTTTGGGTGGCTCTGCGATCATCTCTGCTACATTTTTTCCTGCTGTAGATGCCGCGCCCACCAGAGCCCCACCCAGCGCATTGGCGCCTTCGGTCACTACACTCAGGGTTGCGCCAGACATCTGTGCAATGGCATCCGCCAACGCATAGAGCACCGCCTGGTTCGCGTCACGGTAAACCAAACCACCGATCAACACCATCACCTGCTCACCATCAATCAGTGATTGTGCAATCGCCTGATGACTCTCATCGACAGCCGCATTAGCGACCAGTGCGGTCAGCCCATCCAGATCACTCCCTTTACCCAAAGCAACCATCGCCTTGGCAACTGCTGCCAATGCCGGGGTCAGCTGATCGGTCTCAACCGTTGTACTGAGATCATAATTAAAATTCACTTGCGCGGGGTTCACGCTGCTGACTGCTGCACCGGCCAGTGCTGCCTTGCGCACACGGTGCGCCAGTAGCGGCTGCTCATGACGCAGGTTAGCCCCAACAATCAGCACTGCATTCTGCTGTTCGACAGACTCTAGCGTACTGTTCAGTTGTGGCGCGGGTTGATTCTGCTGTCCAGAGAAATCCTGCTGCCCCAATCGGCAATCGATACTGGATGAACCCAGTCCACGCATCAGTTTCTGCAACAGATAAAGTTCTTCGACTGTGGCACTGGGCGAGGCCAGAGCACCACTCTCAGCGCCAGCTGCTTTCAACCCTTTAACGGTCGCCTCCAGCGCCTGTTGCCAGTCACAGGTGACCAACTTGCCGACATCATTACGCATCATCGGTTGAGTCATGCGATCCGCACTGTTCAAACCGAGATAGCTGAAGCGGTCACGATCCGATATCCAGATCTCATTGAGTGACTCATTTTCACGTGGAATCACGCGCATGACTTCGCCATTGCGAACCTGCACCTGAATATGAGAACCCACCGCATCATGCGGAGCAATGCTCGGCAGACTCTTCAGTTCCCAACTACGAGCGCTATAGAGGAACGGTTTGGAGAGCAGCGCCCCCACGGGACAGAGGTCGATAATATTGCCCGACAGCTCGGAGCTGAGGGATTTCTGTACGTAAGTACCGATCTCCATATGGTCACCTCGTCCGGTGCCACCAATTTCGGTAATGCCCGCAATCTCAGTGCCAAAACGGACACAGCGGGTACAGTGGATACAGCGGGTCATCTCGGTAGAGACCAGCGATCCATAATCTTTATCTTTGACGATGCGCTTCTTTTCACTGTAGCGCGCGGTACCGGCACCATAGCCCATTGCGATCTCTTGCAGATCACACTCACCGCCCTGGTCACAGACGGGACAGTCAAGTGGGTGGTTGATCAGCAGAAACTCCATCACACTCTTCTGTGCGGCGATCGCCTTGGGTGATTTTGTCCACGCCTTCATCCCGTCCATCACAGGGGTAGCACAGGCTGGCATCATCTTCGGCGCCTTCTCCACCTCAACCAGACACATGCGGCAGTTGGCCGAGGTCGACAGTTTCTTGTGATAGCAGAAACGGGGGATCTCGATACCATTGGCATCGGCGACCTCAATCAACGTCTGCCCCGGCTCTACCTGAAGCTCGATGTCATTAACCTGAATGGTAAGAGAGTTGTTATTATCCATTTCGATCTTCTCCTACCAATCCGATTTCACCATACAGGTGCTGTGGTCGATGTGGTACTGGAACTCATCACGATAGTGCTTGAGAAAACTGCGTACCGGCATCGCCGCCGCATCACCCAATGCACAGATAGTATTGCCTTCAATATTACTCGCCACATTGTCCAGCAAGTCTAAATCTTCGTTGCTGCCATTGCCCGCCTCGATACGCTGTAACACACGATAGAGCCAGCCGGTACCTTCTCGGCAGGGGGTGCACTGACCACATGACTCTTCATAATAGAAGTAGGAGAGGCGCTCCAGAATACGCGGCATACAGGCGGTCTCATCAATGACGATCACCGAACCAGCCCCTAACATGGAGCCCGCAGCAGCAATAGAGTCATAATCCATATTGACCTCCATCATCTGCTCACCCGGTACTACGGGGGTAGATGATCCTCCGGGGATCACCGCTTTCAGCTGATGCCCCTCACGCACGCCACCCGCCATCTCTAACAGCTCAGAGAATGGGGTACCCATCGGAACCTCATAGTTACCGGGTTTGTTGACATGACCAGAGACCGAAAACAGCTTCTCACCGCCTGCACTGGGTAACCCCAAGTCGAGGAACCACTGCCCCCCTTTAGCAAGAATTACAGGAATAGAGGCGAGGCTCTCGGTGTTGTTGATTGTTGTGGGGCGACCATAAAGACCAAACCCCGCAGGGAATGGTGGTTTAAAGCGTGGCTGCCCCTTCTTGCCCTCAATCGAGTTGAGCAGCGCGGTCTCTTCACCACAGACGTAGGCTCCTGCTCCAAGGTGGGCATCCAGCGTAAAATCAAAGCCACTACCGAAGATATTCTCACCAAGAATACCGGCGGCACGCGCCTCTTCCAGTGCGCTCTCAAAACGGCTATAGGGTTCCCAGAACTCACCACGGATATAGTTGTATCCGGCAGAGGCACCGATACAGTACCCTGCGATAATCATCCCTTCAATCAACTGATGGGGGTTATAACGCAAGATGTCACGGTCCTTACAGGTACCGGGCTCACCCTCATCCGAGTTACAGACGATATATTTTTGGCCCGGCGCATTGCGCGGCATAAAACTCCACTTGATGCCTGTAGGGAAGCCAGCACCGCCACGTCCACGCAGGTTGGAGAGTTTGATATCTTCGATCAACTCCTCCGCTGGAGTCTTCTCGCTGAGGATCTTCTTCAGCACCTCATAGCCACCGTTACTCTGGTAGGCCTCTAGGGTCCAAGAGTTTTCTAAGTGGTTATTTCTAAAACAGACCTGATTCGCCATGGTTACCCCTCCTTCCTTAGCGCATCAAGCAGCTCATCAATCTTTGCCGGATCTAGGTGTTCATGATAGTGCTCACCTACCTGCATCACCGGTGCATTAACACAGGCACCGAGACACTCCACCTCTTTGAGAGAGAAGAGTCCATCTTCGGTCACCTCACCAAAGCCGATATTGAGTCTCTCTTGCAGGTGATCCACCACCTGCTTGGAGTTGCGCAACATACAAGAGATATTAGTACAGACGCAAAGCTTATGCTTGCCTTGCGGCTTATGCTCATACATGGAGTAGAAGGTGGCAACCTCATAGACATGAATCGCAGGCATCTGCAGATACTCTGCCACCGCATCCATCAACTCTTGGGTTAGGTGACCGCCATTTTGATCTTGCACAATGCGCAGTGCGGCCATCGCCGCAGACTGCTTTTGATCTTCTGGGTACTTTGCCACCCAGCGGTCGATATCGGCGCGGGAGGTCTCGGAAATCAGTTCTGCACTCATCGATCAATGCTCATCTATCTATTTCACCAAAAACAACATCCATGGTACCAATCACTGCCACCACATCCGCCAACATATGCCCCTTCACCATCTCATCCATTGCGGAGAGGTGGGCAAAACCGGGGGCACGAATCTTCAATCGATACGGTTTGTTAGCACCATCCGAGAGGATATAGGTACCAAACTCCCCTTTTGGGTGCTCTACTGCGGCGTAAGCTTCCCCTTCCGGTACGCTGTACCCTTCCGTGAAATATTTGAAGTGGTGGATCAGTGACTCCATCCCCTCTTTCATATCAGCACGGGCTGGCGGTGCAACCTTCAGGTCAGAGGAGATCACAGGCCCAGGGTTCTGCTGCAGCCACGCTGCACACTGTTTGATAATATGGTTAGACTGGCGCATCTCTTCAATGCGTACCAGATAGCGATCATAACAGTCCCCTGTCACCCCAACCGGAATATCAAAATCAAGCTTATCGTAAACTTCGTATGGCTCTTTGCGACGCAGATCCCACGCCACACCAGAACCACGCAACATAGGTCCAGTAAAGCCCAGCTGTTTTGCCAGATCCGCATCAACGATACCGATATCCACGGTACGTTGTTTCCAGATTCGGTTATCGGTCAACAGCGTCTCATACTCATCAACCAACGCTGGAAAACGCTCGGTGAAGTTCTCGATAAAGTCGAGTACCGAGCCATCACGCCCTACATTCTGCGCTTTAAGGTCGGCCTCACTGCGCCACTGGTTAGGCTTATGCTTTGGCATCTCATCCGGCAGGTCACGGTATACACCTCCGGGACGGTAGTAAGCGGCATGCATACGGGCACCAGAGACCGCTTCGTAGAGATCCATTAGATCCTCACGTTCACGGAAGCAGTATAAAAACACGGTCATTGCACCCACATCAAGCGCATGCGTACCCAGCCACATCAAGTGGTTGAGGATACGGGTGATCTCGTCATACATCACACGGATGTACTGAGCGCGTTCTGGTACCTCTATCCCCAGCAACTTCTCGATGGTCATCACATAGGCGTGCTCGTTACACATCATGGAGACATAATCGAGACGATCCATATAGGGGATACTCTGGTTGAACATACGCTGTTCAGCCAGTTTTTCGGTACCTCGGTGAAGCAGGCCGATATGGGGGTCGGCGCGATCAATCGTCTCACCATCCATCTCCAAGATCAGACGCAGTACACCATGCGCGGCAGGGTGCTGTGGCCCAAAATTGAGCGTAAAGTTACGGATTTCCGAGCTACTCATTCCTGAGGCAGTGGACGCATCATTAGACATAGCGGTTATCCTTACGCACAACACGAGGGGTGTTGACCCGCTCATCAATGGTGACTGGCTCGTAGATCACGCGCCCTTTAATCTCGTCATAGCGCATCTCGACATTACCCAGCATAGGGAAGTCTTTGCGCAGTGGGTGACCCACAAAGCCGTAGTCGGTCAGAATTCTTCTCAAATCTGGATGGCCGTCAAAGATGATCCCCATCAGATCAAAGGCCTCACGCTCATACCAATTAACCGACTTCCAGATCTCAATCACCGAAGGGATGACCGGAAAATCATCATCCTCTACAAAGCAGCGCACCCGCAGGCGCTCGTTCAGACGGTAGGATATCAGATGCAGCACCACTGCATAACGCTGACCAATCCAAGGTGTATTCGCCTCTTTTCCATAATCCAAGTAGTCCACGCCACAGAGATCAACCGCCTGTTCCATTTGGAACTGGGGCTTGTCTCGCAGTGCCAGACAAAATTCTAGGTAGTCGGCAGCAGCAACCTCAACGGTCAGCTCACCGTTTGCATCTGTGATAATCAGATCCAGCTCTTCAAACTGCTCTTCTAGTCGCTCTTGCAGTGTATCGTCAGTCAATGCCATGATAGTCTCTGAATCCCGTTACCGTGCAATGGTGTTGGTGCGACGAATCTTATCGTGCAGTTGCAGGATGCCGTAGATCAACGCCTCGGCAGTTGGAGGACAACCGGGCACATAGATATCGACAGGAACTACACGATCACAACCACGCACAACCGCATAAGAGTAGTGGTAGTAACCACCGCCATTGGCACAAGAGCCCATGGAGATCACCCAACGCGGTTCTGCCATCTGGTCATAGACCTTACGCAGTGCAGGGGCCATTTTATTAACCAAAGTTCCCGCAACAATCATCACATCCGATTGACGAGGACTGGGGCGAAAAATAATCCCAAAGCGGTCTAGGTCGTAACGCGCTGCTGCAGAGTGCATCATCTCTACCGCGCAACAGGCAAGCCCAAAGGTCATCGGCCACATCGAGCCGGTACGCGCCCAGTTAATCAGTTTATCGGCACTGGTGGTGACGACACCCTCTTCAAGTATCCCCTCTATTCCCATTCCAGCGCCCCTCTCTTCCACTCATAGATAAAGCCGATCACCAACACCAAGAGGAAGATTCCCATCGATGCCAGTCCAAACACTCCCACCTTGTTGAGCACCACGGCCCACGGGAAGAGAAAGGCAATCTCCAGATCAAAGATAATAAAAAGGATAGCGACCAGATAGAAGCGAACATCAAACTTCATACGAGAGTCTTCGAAGGCCTCAAAGCCGCACTCATAGGGTGAGTTCTTCTCCCGGTCCGGACGATGTTCGCCCAGCAGAAAACCGATCACAATAGGTCCTACACCGACACCGAGGCCGACTAGGATAAACAACAATACGGGCAGATAATTCTCTAACATTATTATTTTAACTTCCTGTCCATGTAACAGGTGGCCAGACTCGTTTTATTAAAGACATCCCTACTCGGACAGCCTTTCAGAAAAACTGAGTCTACCTTCCTTATCCATCCAGAGACAAATCATTTCTCTTTCCAGATCAAATAAATGGTGCCGAAGGCCGGACTTGAACCGGCACGGCTTACGCCACTACCCCCTCAAGATAGCGTGTCTACCAATTCCACCACTTCGGCAAAACTTCTCTTTACTTCGCTGCCTCTTCCGCAGGTGCGGCCGGAACAGGTATCGCCACCTCTTCCGCCTTCTCTGCAGGAGCAACAACAGGCTCTTCCAACGCTGGAGCAGGAATCCCTGCTGCAGGTGCAAGACCATCAAATAACTTCTCTTCCGTAGCCTGAGGAGTCGCCTCCTGCTGCGGTAATGCTACACGATCCACCACACTGGTGGCCGCCTCTTCGGTGTGACCGGAAAGATAGGCCAACGTGAGGCTGGTAATAAAAAATATGGTTGCCAGCGCTGCAGTGAGACGAGTCACGAAAGAACCGGAACCCTGCGCACCAAATACGGTAGCTGAAGCACCGCTACCAAATGCAGCACCCGCATCTGCGCCCTTACCATGTTGCATTAGGATCAAACCAACCATGCCAAGCGCGGCCAGTACGTGAACCAATAGAATGATGGTCTGCATTGTTATTCTTCTCTACTTTTAACTATCTACTTTTAAACCTATCCACCAGCTCGGCAGATGGTTAGGAAGTCATCAGCCTTCAGCGAAGCACCGCCAATCAGACCACCATCAATATCTTCCTGCGCCAGTAACTCCGCAGCATTACCTGCATTCATGCTACCGCCGTATTGGATACGCAGCCCTGCTGCCACACCCGCATCTTGTTTCGCCACATGTGCACGAACAAAGGCGTGAACCTCTTGCGCCTGCTCAGGAGAGGCTGTTTTACCAGTACCGATTGCCCAAACTGGCTCATAAGCCACTACAGAGTTCTTGAGCGACTCAACACCATAGGCATTGATGACCGCATCCATCTGACGTGCGCATACTTGCTCGGTCACACCCTCTTCACGCTCTTCCAGCAGCTCACCGATACAGAGAATTGGGATCAGACCAGCATCCTGCGCAGCCTTGAATTTCTCAGCCACCAGCTCATCACTCTCACCGCGACCATGACGACGCTCGGAGTGACCAACAATCGCGTACTGTGTACCAAAATCATTCAGCATCGCGCCAGAGATCTCACCCGTATAGGCACCTGAAGCGGCGTTACTAACATCTTGGGAGCCCAGCTTGATCGCTGAACCTTCGACCAATGAAGAGACTTCTGATAGGTAGATGGAGGGGGCACAGACCACAACCTCAGCGGCATTAACCTCACCCACCCCTGCCTTCAGTCCAGCAACCAACTCACGGACACTCTCCAGAGTTCCATTCATTTTCCAGTTTCCGGCAACGATTGGCTGACGCATTGAGCACTCCCTCTTGTAAATTCTTTCGTTCTTGTACAACTACACTTTTGCACTGCGCAGTTGCGAAAATTTGCAGCGGCGAATCTTAGCGGTTCACCCTCAATAAATCAATCAGAATTCGTAACTATTCATCAAACACCCACCTCTTGCATCACCACCCCAGCGAGCTCTTCTGTTAATGCATTGACTTCAGTAGCATCTTGCCCCTCCACCATCACCCGTACCAGCGGCTCAGTCCCTGAGGGACGCAGCAGAACACGACCACGCTCTCCTAAGCGCTGCTCCACATCAGCGACAGCGCGCTCAATAGTAGCAGTGCTCTTTACTTTACAGTCGCGCAGTCGCACATTAATCATCTTCTGTGGGTAGCGCTGCACCTCTGCAGTCAACTCCGCTAGGGTCTTGCCGCTCTCAACCACCTCATACAGCACCTGCAGCGCACTGACAATACCATCCCCCGTTGAGGTGCGATCCAAACAGAGCAGATGCCCTGATGACTCGCCACCAATGGTTCCATCATGCTGCTGGAGCAGTTCCAGCACATAGCGATCTCCGACCGCTGCACGCATAAAGGGGATGCTCTTTTTCTGAAATGCATGCTCCAGCCCCAGGTTGGTCATCAAGGTACCCACTATCGGACCATGTAACTCTCCGCTCTGCTGGCGAGAGATTGCGATGATATAGAGCAGTAGGTCGCCATCCACCACCGCGCCCTCTCCATCCACCATAATACAGCGGTCTCCATCGCCATCCAGCGCCACCCCCAGATCAGCACGGTACTCGCTCACCAATTTCGCCAACTTCTCTGGATAGGTAGAGCCCACTTCCAAATTAATATTAAGCCCATCCGGCTCTCGCCCAACGGTAATCACCTCGGCACCCAACTCCTCAAAAACATGAGGCGCTGTAGCGTAGGCGGCACCATTAGCGCAATCCAACACCAGTCGCAACCCATTCAGAGAGAACCTCATCGGCACGCTGCTCTTACAGAATTCGATATAACGCCCCGCCGCATCATCTACGCGACGCGCCTTCCCCAGCTTAGAGGATTCAACCGTCTGAATGGGGGGGTCTAATAGCGCCTCTACCTTCTGCTCCCACGTATCGGGCAACTTCTTACCCTCTGCAGAGAAGAATTTAAAACCGTTATCATGATAGGCGTTGTGTGAGGCGCTGATGACCACTCCCGCCTGCGCACGTAAGGTACGCGTAAGATAGGCCACTGCAGGGGTTGGCATTGGGCCGAGCAGACCGATATCGATCCCAGCAGCTGAGAACCCCGCCTCTAGTGCCGACTCAAACATGTAACCGGAGATACGGGTATCTTTACCGATCAGCACCATACCGTGCCCCTCTTCGGCCAATACCTTGCCTGCAGCATAGCCAAGATGCATTGCAAAATCAGGGGTGATCGGATGATCCCCTACCCGACCACGGACACCATCAGTGCCAAAATATTTTCGAGTCATACGCTCCTCTCTCCATTCAGTCCATCCAGTTGACTGCTTTCAATCGCAATATGCTGCTGCTTTCCCATCATTTCAATGAGCACCATAGATCGATGTAGCCCATCATCCATCAGGAATACCCCCTCCAGACCTGCAAACGGTCCACTGGTAATCCTGATCCGGTCACCCCGCAAGGCTGATTTATGCTGATAAATTATGACTGTAAAATCATAACATTACCATGCTGTTCGGATATTTATGTATCATGGTGATAATTGCAAAGCAAATTCAGCGGGTTATTATTTTTTTACTACTGGAAAGAAGTTGATTTCAATATGTTACAGCGCAGCATGAATTCGCCTTGGGTCACCCCGTGAAAACCATGCTTCCTGCTCCAGCTGGTGGTATCCTGTCTCGTCCTCATGCTTTTTGAGTAGCTCAACCACCCGGTCTGGGATGGAGCGATACTGATTCCTACCCACACCAAACCCAACCAGGCCAGAAACACCCGGCGTTGAACGCATAGGGGCCCAGTTCTCACTTTGGCTTAAATTGACAAATAGATAACGAGAGAATAGCGCCTCACTCTTTAACTGCTTCTTTCCCCGGTAGCGGCACTCCCGCATCACCAGCGGAAGATAGGTGTGATACCCCTGCTGTGAAAGATTATTGAATGCGCGCACCTCTTCACGCGGCTTACTCACCAGCAAATACCATGCTCCTGATTCTGCTTGCTGCGTACTATGTTCCATAAATTAAAACACCCCGACCGTTTGCAGTACCGCTGTCGTTGTTGCCAACTGATAGAGCACTTGTGCAATATCCTTGAGCTTCGACATAAAGTCGGTTGGATTGAGGTCAACAGGGACAACAACCGTATCCCCGGGGTGGACACTCTCCTCATGTGTGCTACGAAACCATATCATCCGCTTGGTCATCGTCACACTACCATCCGCCCGAATAATATAGATACTCTCATCATCCGCAAACTTGGTCACTCCACCACTCAGGTTGACATAATCAAGCCAGCTTTTTCCACCTTTAAAAAAGTGGGAGGTCGGATAAAAGACCTCTCCCATCACCGTAACCTCCTGTGATACTGTTGGCACTACTAAGTGGTCCCCCTCTTTTAATACAAGACTACTTTCCCTGTCTATCAGTAGTTCATCAAGCTTGATTGAGAGTCGTCCCATGGCTTTGCTATTTTTCACCTTTTCCAGCAACTCCTGTGCCGCCTGCTGTTCCAGTGCACCCTCCTCATTCTTATCCTGCTGTTTTGATAACAGTGCAATCTCTTTCTCCAGCAGCGCTGCCGATACCTCCAGCTCTTGCTGCTCTTTCTCCCTCAGTGCCGTCCTCATCAATACCGCAGACTGAGGAAATGCCTGCTCAGTCATCCCTCCTGCACGCTGCATCACCTCCATCAGCGTCTCCCCCTGAGTGAAGGTGTACTCCCCCGGAAACATCACCTCGCCCCCAATCATTACCCGCTTGATTCGATTCCAGAAGGGGATATGGTTAATACGCACAGAGTCATAGGCATTCAGCATCGTAATATCATCCAGTGAAATCTGTTGTTGCCGGGTCTCACGCACTCTCTCCCCCTCAATAATCACCCGTGTGGTCACCTCAACACTCATGGAGTAGGCAGACTCCTGCAATCCACCTGCAGCCTGGATCAAATCGTCTACCACCATATTCGGCTCCAGCGGATACTGTCCCGGAAACCTGACCGCCCCGTGGATTTCAACAAATGGGGCTGGTCTGTTCTTTGAGGTCTGCCGCTTCAACTCATCTATAAACTTTGCAATCCGCTCCACCCGTGACTCTTTCAGACTCAGCACTACCAGCTCATCCTCCG
>JABGQL010000058.1 GCA_018648825.1 Gammaproteobacteria bacterium | reverse complement strand
TTATATATCAAATAGATATAGGAGTGACTATACACCGTTCTTTCGGATTCAGGTACCTACAAGTACCCTGTATTTGGAAAGGAATTACCTCGGTAGGGCCATAATCTATATTAAATGACTCAGATAATCTGTAGAGGCACAGAGAGTTGATACCCTTTTTTGCGAACTTTTTTAATGGCGGGAAGTGTGTAGCCTGCCTCTATGATTTTCTTACGCAGGCGAACGAACCGTACTTCGAGTGCGGACTTTGAATAAGATGCTGCCTCAAGGCCTAGCAGCCTACAGATTTGAGTGGGTTCCAGCATGTGGTCTGGTGCGCGTGTGAGTCCGCTCAATATTAGTGTTTCGCTTCTGGAGAGCGCTACAGTCTTATATCTGCCCTGTAAGATGAGCCGTTCTGGATAGAGGGTCAGGCTCTCCTCCTTTGCTTCTGATTGGCTCTGCACCTTATTGAGCCGACGAGATAGGGCATTGACTGCAGCAATGAGCTCGTCGGGGGTGATAGGTTTGGTGAGGTAGATGTCTGCGCCATGGTCGTAGCCGGAGACTTTGGCCTCGGCCTGATTGAGTGCGGAGACCATAATGATGCCAGAATCGGGTTGTGCCTGATGAAAACGCTGAGCGAGAGAGAAGCCACTCTCCCCCGGTAGGTTAAGGTCGGTGATTAATAGATCAATGTGCTTGGTTACACGGATGTTGTCGAACGCCTCTGTGCTTTCCACGGCGGTAATATGGTGCCCCTCTCTGTGCAGTGTCGACACCATCAGCTTGCGCTGGATCGGGATATCTTCAACAATAATGATATTCAGAGTCGAGGAGCTCATGGGTGATTGTGTGGTGATATGACAGTTAGCTGATGGAGATGGGTAGAGAGAGTTGGTACCCTTTGCCGCGCACACTTTTGATGGAGGGGGCTTCATGTCCAGCTTCGGTGATCTTTTTACGCAGGCGGACGATGCGAACTTCCAGTGCGGATTTGGAGTAAGGCGCGTCAATTTCCAATATTTCTAACAGCTGCCAATATTCCAGAATATGACCTGGAGCCCGAGCCAGACCGGCAAGGATAAGGGCCTCGTCGTGTGAGATGGAGACCGTGCTGTTTTTCCCTTTCAGGTTCAGCTGGTCCGGTTTCAGTATCAGTGTAGAGTCTGAGTTTCTCTCTAGTTTGCATTCGAAGAGGCGGCGTGAAAAGGAGCGTACAGCGGCGAGTAGCTCTGAGGGCTCAATGGGTTTTGTCAGGTAGATATCTGCGCCATGTTCATACCCAGATACCTTATCTTGTACCTGATCCAGTGCGGTCACCATCATCACCCCTGCCTCGGGCTGTGCGTCACGAAAGCGACGAGCCAGTGATAGTCCGCTCTCTCCGGGCAGGTTGAGGTCGGTAATGAGCAGGTCGATGAGTCGAGTGCCGCCCTCATCATCGATCGATTCAGCACTTTCCAACCCTGAGACTTGATGCCCCTCTTTGCGCAGTACGGAGACAATGAGCGCACGTAGCGCCTTATCGTCTTCTACAACGGTGATGTTGAGTGAGTTGCTGTTCATCGTCCCTTTAGAGTGGCTCTGTTCTATAATCTCAGGTTGATTCTAAGGGAATACTTGGGCAGCTTCAAATACGGGGCCATCTACGCAGACCCGTTTCATTGCAGGCCCCTGTTCAGTCTCTACCTGAACAACGCAACCGGCACAGCCGCCGACTCCGCAGGCCATAAACTCTTCCAGAGAGACCTGACAAGGTAGCTCATACTCTTTTGCCAGTTTGGCGACAGCCTCCAGCATGGGGTGGGGGCCGCAACTGAAGATCTCTACCTGAGCACGGGCCTCGTTATCCAGCGCATCTAACCAGTGGCGGGCCAGGTCGGTAACGTAGCCATCATGGGTCCCGGCGTACCCTTGCAGGCTGGCGAGGCGGCTGGGGATACCCCAATCTTCTAATAGAGGCATTGCAGCGATGACCCCATCTGGCATTCCCGGTAGCACCATCTGTGAGGGGGTGGGGGGGAATGGAAAGGGGACTTCAGAGCCAAGAATCGCAAAGGGTTTATAGGTTCTGTTGTTGTGGATAGATTGAGCAATAAAGACCATTGGTGGCATACCGACACCGCCGCCAATCAGTAGCGGACGACTACGTTCTGGGTGCAGTTTAAAAGGTTTGCCGATGGGGCCAATTAAGCTCAGGTTTTCGCCCGGTTCTTTTTCGCTCAGTGCAGCGGTACCTGCACCGAGTTTTTTGTAGAGCAGCTCAATAGTCTGTTGTTGTGGGTCTGCACGCATGATGGAGATGGGGCGGCGCAGGGTAAACTGGGGGCCACACTCTACATGGACGAAACTGCCGGGCAGTGCCTTGGCAGCAATCTCTGGGGCCTCTAGCTTGAGGATGTGCTGATCTCCATCAAGATGGAGGTGCTCCAGAATTTGTGTCTCCTCTTTAAAGAGGGTGTTGCGGTTAGCGTGCTTCATAAACCAGTTGTCCATTCAGTAGTGTGTGGGTGACTTTGCCCTGTAGCTCCCAGTTGAGGAAGGGGCTGTTTTTTCCGGCGCTCTGTAGCTGTTGTGGGGTGACACGCCACCAAGCCTCTGGATCAAAGATAGTGATGTTCGCCAAGCTGCCGCTGGAGAGTGTACCGGCATCAATTCTTAAAATCTCGGCAGGGTGATGGGTTACCGTAGCCAGTGCCTCAGAGAGGCTGATGTCATGGTCTTTAGCGAGACGCAGGGTAAGCGGGAGCAGGGTCTCTACTGCGCTGATGCCCGGCTCGGTCTCCTCAAATGGAGCGGCCTTGGCATCTTCGTCATGTGGCTGGTGGTCGGAACAGATCGCCTGAATGGTGCCGTTGCGTACCCCTTCAACCAGTCCGTCACGGTCTCGTTCGGTGCGTAGTGGGGGCTGTACATGGCAGAGGCTGTTGAAGCCGCTGATATCCATCTCCGAGAGGTAGAGGTGATGAGCAGCGACATCGGCAGTGACGGTAACGCCATCCTGTTGTGCCTGAGTAATCATCTGTAGTGCGTTGCGGCTGCTCACTCCGCAAAAATGGGCGCGTACCCCAGTCTCTCTAATAAGTATCAGGTCACGTGCAACACCAGCACTCTCAGCAGCGTCAGGGATTCCAGGCAGCCCCAGTCGGGTGCTGATGCTCCCCTCATGGGCGCAGCCGCCGTTACTGAGCCAAGGATCTTCAGCATGGAGGAAGAGGGTGAGGTCGTGAGTGGTGGCGTACTCCATTGCGCGTCGCATCACCAGTGAGTTGCGGATCGGCTTGCGAGCATTAGAGACGGTGTTACACCCAGTCTGCTTCAGTCCACCCATATTGCTGAGCTCTTCTCCCTCCAGCCCCTTGGTGAGCGCACCTAGCGGGATGACCTCGGCAAAGCCCGCGACCTCCGCCTTGTGGCGGATCAGCTCAACCACCGCAGAGCTATCGATGACGGGGATGGTGTCTGGCGGGATGGCAACGGTTGTCACTCCACCTGCGGCGGCGGCGTGGGTCTCGCTACGGATGGTGCCTTTATGTTTTTCGCCCGGTTCACGCAGTCGGGTACGTAGATCCACCAGTCCGGGGCAGACCACCCTGTTGCTG
Source organism: Gammaproteobacteria bacterium (assembly GCA_018648825.1). Lineage (GTDB taxonomy): Bacteria > Pseudomonadota > Gammaproteobacteria > Thiopontia. The sequence continues at coordinate 15,509 of JABGQL010000058.1, read as the reverse complement.
GCATCAATTACCTGATCGGGCTGGAAATCCTCACTCAGCGGTTGAATGGTCTCATCTACAATCTGTAGATTACCGACAGTATCGATCTGGTTGGCGGGGTCGATAATACGGCCGTTTTTAATCAGAATCTTCATCTTTATGCCCCCTCTGGATTGCTCTGCTGCATCGCCATGGAGAGAACGGCCATACGTACCGCAATGCCATTGGTTACCTGCTGTAGGATGACGGAATGGCCGCTATCTGCGACGGCGCTCTCAATCTCTACACCGCGGTTCATCGGGCCGGGATGCATCACAATGGCATCGGCTGCGGCACGTTTTAGGCGCTGCTCAGTGAGGCCATAGTAGTGAAAGTATTCGCCCTTACTAGGGAGCAGTGCGCCACTCATACGCTCGTTTTGCAGACGTAGCATGATGATTACATCCACACCATCCAGCCCCGCTTCCATATTGGTGGTGAAGTGGACACCCAAGTCTTCCACGTGGCTGGGGCTGAGGGTATGGGGGCCGATCACTCGCACCTCGGGGCAGCCCAGCATGTTGAGGGCGTGGATTTGTGACCGAGCCACGCGGGAGTGCAGCACATCACCGACGATGGCAAACCGCAGTCGGGTAAAGTCCTCTTTGTGTTTGCGAATGGTAAACATATCCAGCATCGCTTGAGTGGGGTGGGCGTGGCGACCGTCTCCGGCATTGATCACACTTACCGAGTCCGGCACATGTTGGGCGATAAAGTGGGCGGCACCGCTGGCGCTGTGGCGTACTACAAATAGATCGATCTGCATCGCTGTGAGGTTCTGCAGGGTGTCAAGCAGGGTCTCGCCCTTGGTGGTGGCGGAGGTGTTGATGTTGATGTTGAGTACATCTGCAGAGAGCCGTTTTTCAGCCAAGTCAAAGGTGGTGCGGGTGCGGGTGCTGGGCTCGAAGAAGAGGTTGGCGATGGTCTTGCCACGCAGCAGTGGAACCTTCTTTGCGGCCCGGTTGCCGACACTGACAAAGTTCTCTGCAGTATCGAGAATCTCTGTGAGTAGTGTGCGATTTAACCCCTCAATCGAGAGGAAGTGGCGCAGCCGTCCGTGGCTGTCGAGCTGGATGTTCTTTCCCATATCAACTACACCTCTTGCAGTTGCAGGGTGAGTGGTTCGGGGCCGATCAGTTTGATCTGTTGATCGGTATCAAGCTGAATACGGGTGCCGGTGACATCGGCGCGAATCGGTAGCTCGCGTTCATCGCGGTCTACCAGCACCGCAAGGGAGACCTTTGCAGGGCGACCATAGTCGAAGATCTCATTCAGTGCGGCACGGATGGTGCGGCCTGAGTAGAGTACATCATCCACCAGAATGACCTGCGCTCCATCAATCTCGAAGGGGAGGTTGGAGGGGGAGACCTGAGGGTGGAGACCAATCTGGGTAAAGTCATCGCGATAGAAGGAGATGTTGAGTTCACCCAGTGGGTTGGGGTTGTTGAGCCGTTGGTGGAGCTGTTCAGCAATCCAGGTACCGCCGGTATGGATACCAATTATTTTGGCCTCATCCAGTGTCTCACCAAGCTGTTGTTGCAGCTGTGTCGCCATATGATTGATTAGATCAGTGACTGAGGTTTGTGCAATTTCTGTGGCTGTCATAATGGTAGGCTCAATTTTCTTACTACTTAGGCTCAGGGAGTACCAAGTTTAGCTCTAGCACATCAAAACCGTTCTCCTCATCGATAGAGATTTTCAGTTGCTCCTGATCAATGTTGATGTATTTGGAGATTACATTCAGAATCTCATTGCGCATCTTGGGTAGATAGTCAGGAATTTTGTGTTGTGAATGTTCATGTGCGAGCAGAATTTGCAGGCGATCTTTGGCTGCTCGTGCGGTGTTGTTTTTGCGACGCTGTCCCAGTAAATAATCTAATAAAGCCATGGTCTATTTCCCGAATATTTTGCTGAACAGCCCTTTCTTCTCTACTGAGAGGAAGCGCTGTGGTATCTCCTCGCCGAGAAAGCGGTCAACGATATCGCTGTAGGCGTGAGAGACATTTGAGTCTTGGTTGAGGATGGCTGGCTCGCCCGCATTAGAGGCGTTAAGAACATCCTGTGATTCTGGTACAACACCAAGCAGTTTTATACCCAGCAGGTCGATTACATCATCGACACCTAGCATTTCACCAGACTCTACCCGTTTTGGGTTGTAGCGTGAGAGTATCAGGTGTTCGATTACTGGGGTATCCCCGGTCTCGGCGCGTTTTGATTTGGCCTGCAGTACCCCCAGAATACGGTCGGAGTCACGTACGGAAGAGACCTCTGGATTGGTCACCACTACCGCCTCATCGGCAAAATAGAGGGAGAGTAGTGCGCCCTTCTCAATGCCTGCTGGAGAGTCGCAGATGATGTAGTCAAAGCCATCGGCCTTGAGCTCATTGATCACCTTCTCCACCCCTTCTAGGGTGAGAGCATCTTTGTCGCGGGTCTGTGAGGCAGCAAGGATGTAGAGCCCCTCGACACGCTTATCTTTCATCAATGCCTGTGTCAGGGTCGCTTCACCATGGATGACGTTGACAAAGTCGTATACCACACGCCGTTCGCAGCCCATGATCAGGTCGAGATTACGCAGACCTACATCAAAATCGATCACTGCAACTTTTTTTCCTTTCAATGCCAGTCCTGCTGAGAGGCTGGCACTGGTGGTGGTTTTCCCGACTCCGCCTTTGCCGGAGGTTACAACAACTACTTTTGACACGTTTGGGTTTCTCCTGAAACGATGGACAGTGGATTTGGATGCTGCCCTATGATGTTATGGTGTTGAAAACAAGATTATCCTCTTGCAGTGATATCTCTGTAAAGCCTTGCTTGTAGCACTCCTCGATATTGTCCGCTAACTGGTAGAGACCAGCAATACAGATTAGCTCTGGGTCGAGTGATTGGGCGAAAATCTTTACTTCGCGCGCTCCAGATGAGCCAGCAAATACCTTGCCGCGTACTTTTCCGTAGATATGTATGTTGCCGTCTGCGGCCACTTCTGCACCGGGGTTGACTGCACCCAGCACAATCAAATCCCGTCCTTTGGCGTAGATTTGTTGTCCAGAGCGTACAGGCTGGTGAATAATCATAGCGGTCTGCGGTCCGTTGGTCTCTCTCTTCGCCTCTGTCGGAGGTGAGGATGATTTGCGCTTCTCGACTGGCAGTATAGGCAGGCTGAGGTTTTGTGCCTGCTCAATGGTTGCTGGGTCTGCGGTACGAATCCCGATGGGGACCATGCCAGACTCCTGCAGAAATGCTAGCAGATCAGAGAGAAAGTTGGGTGCTTCAAGGGGGATTTGTGGCTCTAATAAGACAGGAATGCCTGTGAAGAAGTCGGGAGCCTGAGAGATGTTTTTCTCCAGGGTGGAGCGAGCTTCAGTAATAGAGTCAGAGTAGATCTTGAGCAGGGTCAGCGAGAGCATTGACCCTGTTAAATGCACAGGTTTTTTGACCATTGATAAGGGGGTAGCTTCTAGTATGGGTAGCCAGTTGGAAAGGCAGCAGTTCTCATTTATCGGTTTTAAGTCCCCTCCTCCTATCAGGGGGAGGGTTAGGGTGGGGGTTAAGTGCTTGAGTTATGTTCTTAACCCCCATCCCAACCTTCCCCCCCAATGGGGAAGGAGCCAAAAACAGCGCCATATGAGAACTGTTGTCGAAAAGGTTTCTGAATCGCCTTGTGACAGGCTTTCAGTATAACGTTCAGTATAACGTTCAGTATAACAGGGTTGACTGGGGGATTAGCTGAAGGTTTTGACTATCAGAGAAATAACACCAGCAAGAGTGGCGCCGACCATCCTACGGGTTAGTTTGGTCTCTGCATCGAAGTGCTCGCGTGTAACGAGATTCTCCTGAGAGTCTGCTAACACACGCACTACGGTTTCTGCCTGCTTCTTGTGAAGGTCAGTGTGTTGAAAGTGATTGATGTCATAGATTGAACCAGCTCTGCAGAATCCGGGTTGCTGCTATTGCATCAATATCACGCTCTTCCATCGAGCGGCGCTGTCCACGGTTGTTGCGAATTATAGACTCTGCTTCGACTGAGGTGAGTCTCTCGTCGACCTCATAGACGGTCAAATTAAAACGCCCGCGTAGCTGATTGCTGAATTTGCGTGAAAGCCGGGACATCTCCTGCTCACTACCATCCTGCTGCAGTGGAATACCGACCACGGCGGCCTCTGCGCCCCACTCTTGAAGCAGGGTCTCGATCTGTTGCCAGTCGGCTTGTCGGTTTTTGCGCTGAATGGTGGTTAGCGGACGTGCAGATTGAGTCAGCTCTTGACCGATGGCGACACCGATGCGGTGTGTGCCAAGATCGAACCCCAGTAGTGTTCGATCTGCTGCTTCAGGCATGACCCGCTGGGGCGGTGAGTGTGGTGATATCGATGCCGATCTGATCTGCGGATTTCTTCCACAGTATGCTGTCTTCGGTATCGAATACCAGTTCAGCAGTGGCGGCGACATTGAGCCAGTTGTTTTTTGAGAACTCCTGCTCCAGCTGCCCCTCTCCCCATCCGGCATAACCGAGGGTGATGAGCTGTTTTTCTGGGCCGTAGCCGTTGGCGATGGCGAAGAGGATGTCGCGCGAGGCGGTGACCCCAATCTCTGGGGTTAACTCCAGTGTGGACTCCCACTCTCCAATCGGGGAGTGGATCACAAAGCCGCGTTCAGGCTGGACTGGACCACCGTTGTGGAGCACCTGTTTGGGGTCCAGTGGTACGGTGACGGCGATGTCCATATGGTCGAACAGCTCCTGAATTGGCAAGGCGGTGGGGCGGTTGAGTACAAAACCCATGGCCCCCTCCTCATTGTGCTCACAGATGAGAGAGACGGTGTGGTCAAAGTTGACATCTTGCAGTGACGGCATCGCAATCAGCAGGTGGTTGCCAAGGTAGTGCTCTTTAGGTTGGATCTTTCGGCTCATGATGGTTTTATCTTATCACCAGTCGGGTAATGTGTGGGGGATCACCGAGAAAAGTGAGTCGCTGCTGCATCGACTCGCTCATATGATAGTCCCCAGCCTGATCGATAATCAGTAGCTGTTCGATCCCCATCTGTTTGGCGATGGTTGTACGCTGCTCAGGGTCGGCAATAAGTAGTGCTGTGGCAGCGGCATCGGCGATGGTTGCACGCTTATGGATTACGGTGACAGAGCGAGTGCCGGTGGCGGGCCAGCCCGTTCTGGGGTCGATGATATGGTGGTAGCGTTTGCCCTCATAGAGGAACATGCGCTCATAATCTCCAGAGGTGAAGATGGACTCATCATTTTTCGGTTGTAGAGAGGCGATCGGTTCGCCTCCATCGGGGGCGCGGATGCCGATGTTCCAGTTGCGTTCACCGTGAGCACCGATAGCGCGTAGATCGCCTCCGGTATTGACGATGGCGTGCTGGATGCCAAGCTGCTTGAGCTGCTCTATGGCGCGATCTACCGCATACCCTTTGGCGATACCACCGAGATCAATCTTTACGCTGGGGTTGGAGCTCTGAATGTTGCCCTCGGTAAATTGTAGTGTGCTGAGGGTCGGGTTGCTCTGCAAGAGAAGGTCTATTTTTTCTTGAGCGGGGGGTGGCCCCTTCCGCTCTTCGCCATGAAACCCCCAGAGAGCAACCAGCTTGCCGATGGCGGGATTAAAGAGGTGGTTGCTCTGTTCAGAGAGGGTGGCGCTTTGTTGCAGTAGCTCGGAGGCCTCTTGGGAGAGGGGAGTTGGTTTTCCGTCAGAGATATTTTGGTTGATCTCACCCAGTAGACCGCCCTTTTTCCAAGCGTGCCAAGTATCGTGCATGGCGGCGAAGTCTTCGCGGATGAGGCGGCTGGCTTCATGGTTTTGCTGTTTGCTGGCCCCCCAGATAGAGAGGGAGACTACGGTACCGAAGGCGAGGAACTGATCTTGGTAGAGGGAAGAGGGTTGGCTGCATCCAGTGACTATGGTTAGAAATAGCAGGCTCACGCAATACCCTATGGCCCTCCCTCTTGCCTGGTGGCTATTACTCCTAAGGTTTGGGATAAATGGTTTCATATGCTCTTGCTGTGAAAGTCCCCTCCCCCAAGCAGGGGGAGGGTTAGGGTGGGGGTTGAGCCTATCAATACTTATTGAGGCATTGCATGAGTCATAGCTGCTCAAGCTTCTGTTCAATGCTATCCATTAACTGTCCCGCAATATTCAATCCAAACTGCTTATCCAGTTCACGAATACAGGTGGGGCTGGTGATGTTGATCTCGGTGAGGTAGTCACCAATTACATCAAGGCCGACAAACAGTAGCCCTTTCTCTCGTAGGGTGGGCGCTACCCGCTCCACAATCTCATAGTCTCGTGGGGAGAGCGGTATACCTTCGCCGCGTCCTCCAGCCGCCAGATTGCCGCGATGCTCTCCGGCTGCAGGGATGCGAGCGAGTGCATAGGGAACGGGTTCTCCATCAATCAACAGAATCCGTTTGTCACCTTTGCTGATTTCGGGAATATAGCGCTGCACCATGGCGTAGTGTTGCCCATGGTTGGTTAGGGTCTCGATGATGACCCCAGTGTTTGGGTCGCTCGCCTGTAGACGAAAGATAGAGGCTCCACCCATCCCATCCAGTGGCTTGAGGATGACCTCTTGGTGTAGTTCGAGGAATTGACGAATCTGGGTGGCGCTACGGGTCACCAGAGAGGGGGGCATCAGTTCGGGAAACCAGGCTGTAGCGAGCTTTTCATTAAAGTCGCGTAGAGATTGGGGACGGTTTACCACCAAGGTGCCAGCGGCCTCTGCAAGCTCTAACAGGTGGGTGGCATAGAGGTATTCGCGATCAAATGGGGGGTCCTTTCGCATCAGTACCACATCCAGCTCACTCAGTGCGAGGGTCTGTTGCTCTCCCAAGGTGTACCACTGGTGGATATCATCTATTATCTGAAGCTGGTGGGTGGTCGCTTGTGCAACGCCCTGTGCGAGGAAGAGATCGCTCATCTCCATGTAGTGGAGAGAGTAGCCACGCCGCTGTGCCTCCAGCAACATTGCCAGACTGCTGTCTTTCTGTGGATGGATCTCCTGAATCGGGTCCATGATGATGCCGAGTTTAACCATTATCAGGCTCTCCAATATTACGCTCTCCAATCACTTCGTGGATCTCTCTTGCCGCAGCCAACATTGCCAGTCGTGCAATCACCCCGTAGGCGTAGAAGCGGTTGGGTTCGGCATCGGGGTCACGGCTCTGGTCGGGCAGGTTGAGTGGGTTGGCAAAGGCGAGCGGCTCAAAGTGCATGCCGGGGGCGTTGAGGTTCTCGTTGGGGCCGCGTGCGGTGTGGACTCGATAGAAGCCGCCAATCACATGGTGGTCCATCATATAGACTACGGGCTCGGCGACCGCCTCGTCTTTGCCTAGGGTCTCAAAGGTGTAGACCCCCTCTTGAATGATGACATCGGAGACCCCTTGACCCCCTTTGCTCTTCGCCATTTTGTTGCGCTGTTTGCGGTTGAGTTCGTGAACCTCGCTGGCGTTGTGGATGGTCATGATCCCCATGCCGTAGGTGCCGGCATCGGCCTTGACCAGCACGAAGGGGGGGCGGTCGACATTGTACTGATCATACTTTTTCTGAATCTCACTCAGTAGATGCTCGACATGGGTGGCGAGGCACTCCTCCCCCTCGCGGTTCTTAAAGTCGATCTCACCGCACTTCTCAAACATCGGATCAATCAGCCAAGGGTCGATCTGTAGCTGCTCGGCGAACTCTTGGGCAATTTTACTGTAGTGTTGAAAGTGGTCCGATTTTCTGCGGTGGCCCCACCCCAGCTCTAGTGGTGGGATGATGTTCTGATCAAGGTTCTTTAGTATCTCGGGGATGCCATCTGAGAGATCGTTGTTCATCAAAATCACACAGGGGTTAAATCGGGAGCCGTCTCCGTTTTTCAGCTGTAGCTGCTCCTCTTGGCGCAGGGCGGGTTCCAGTGTGATGCTGCCACCGGAGGGGAGTTCAATCTCCTGCTTCTCCCCCAGTCCATCCATCAGTGAGCCGATGCGTGTATCGAAGCCGGCATGTTGCAGAATACGCTGCAGGGTTGCTAGGCTCTCTAGGTAGAACAGGTTGCGGGTGTGATTTTCTGGAATGATCAGCACGTTACAGGCGGTGGGGCAGATACGCTCAATGGCGTTCTGGATCGCCTGTACCGAAAGCGGGAAGAAGGCGGGGTTGATGTTGTTGAACCCGGCTGGAAATAGGTTGGTATCAACGGGGGCCAGTTTAAAACCCGCATTGCGTAGATCAACGGAGGTGTAGAACGGGGCGGGGGTCTTCTGCCATTCGCTACGAAACCAGGTCTCAATCTGTGGCTGCTGTGCCAGCAGATGGGTTTCGATTTCGAGCAGTGGTCCGGTGAGGGCGGTCGTGAGGTGGGGGACTGTGGTTTGCATAGTTTCTTAAATGGTTACAGGTCGCCCCATAGCTGTTGCAGGGCAGTAAGTGCCACTACGGTGGCGGTTTCGGTGCGCAGAATACGGGGGCCGAGCTTGATGCTGTGCCAGCCAAGCGTCTCTGCGTTGTAGATCTCCGCTTCTGAAAGCCCCCCCTCAGGACCGATCAGAATAGAGAGTGATGTGTGAGGTTCGGGCAGTTCGCCCAAACGCTGTTCTGTATAGGGGTTGAGTACCATACCCGTTGAGCCAGAGTGTGGTTTTAACTGCTGTAGGCTCTGCGGTGGTAGCAGTTGCGGAACATGGTTGCGTCCGCTCTGTTCACAGGCAGAGATTGCGACCGCCTGCCAGTGATCTACCTTCTTCTGTAGTCGCTTTGGTTCCAGTTTGAGCACAGTACGTTCACAAAAGAGTGGGGTGATGCTGTTGACCCCCAGTTCGGTCGCTTTCTGAATGGCGTAATCCATCCGCTCTCCCTTGGAGATACCTTGGTAGAGGTGAGTCTGGATGGGGCTTTCGCAGTCGCGTGGGGTGGCAGCTTGCAGAGAGACGGTGACCTTTTTTCGCTCAATCTGCTCAATAGTGCTCTCAAACTCATTGCCGCTGCCATCAAATAGGGTGATGGAGGCTCCTGTTTTTAGCCGCAGCACCTGAATGACATGGCGCTGAGCAGCCTCATCCAGAGTGATGCTCTGCTCTGCATGAAGCGGGTTGCGACTGTAAATTCTTGGGATAGCCATAGCTGCGGCATATTATAATCGATTTATAGTTTTGTATTGAGAAACGAAATGATCTGGTAATTCTCATTTATGGCTTTTTAAATCCCCTCCTCCTATCAGGGGGAGGGTTAGGGTGGGGGTTCAGTGCCTGATTATGCGCCCCACCCCCATCCCCGCCTTCCCCCTTAATATGGGGAAGGAGCCAAAAGCAGTGCCATAATGAGAATTTCTGGTACCCTTAATTGGCTACTGGATAATGGGTATTGGATGATTATTGAGGGTGTATTCGAGATGGATGAAGTTGAATTTCAGGTGACAGCGGAGCCGCCGAGCCGAGCTACGGTAGATCAAGCTTATGAAGCGTTGGTTGAAAGTAAGGCCAAGGTGAAGCGGCGCTCGATTCAGATGCTGGTGATGGCAATGGTGATCTATATCGCCTGTTTTTCCACTTGGATGATGTATAACAAGGGGGTTCTCTCTCCACTCTATCCAATGGCGACGCTGGGGGCGGCACTGGGGTGGATGTTGGGTACTCAACTGCATCAAATTTATACCTCACAACAGCGTAATCGGGCGATCTTCTTTACAGGGTTGATAGCGCTGATCTTGTCGACCTTTGCGCTGACAAAATTTGGACAGGAGGTTGCGCTGGCAACGGCAGCAGGTTACTTCTCCGTCATTGTGATCCGTTACTTCCTAGATAATCGGGTGGTGGATGTGATCGGGCTGAATCAGCAGATTCATGATCTCAGTTATCTGGATGTTTCAGACCCCCGTATTGAGTCTGAACTGTCTCGAATGCGCTCGATTTCTGATACGGTAGATCACTATTTGAATCAACTGATGCAGATGGATCGGCCATTGGTGGTGGCTGAGTATGCGATGTTAGATCACTGTTATCAGCAGCAACAGGGGGGATCACCACTCTCTTCGGAGCTGCCTGAAGTAGGAGAGCGTTAATGAGTGAAGTGGTTGAGCAGTACCTTAAATCGTGTCGGGAGCTGGCCGAGTTGACCCACTACAACGGCTGGATCGATAATGATACATTGAAATATCAGTTGGTTAGTGAGGAGCGGGGGCGGGTTGTTGCGGATGTTCAGTTTGAAGAGGTCTTTATTAGCGCCTGCTGTGAGGAGCGCGCAGAGCGTTGGGGGCGTGTGCAGCTAGAGCTGGATTCGGCTGGGACGGTAAAGGCGCTTTTGGTGCTTTGAAGAGATTTTAAAGTTTTTAAGAAAAAGAGTTGATTTTGTCTATATTATCGAATTATAATATACGCACTGAGCTGATCTGTGATGCCACCCTCCTCCTCAGGCATCCAGATCATTAAAGGCTCATTGTGACAGGCTCTTTTCCCCCAATTTAAAGACCTGTTGCCGCCGGTTTGGACCTCCCCCGTTCAAACCGGCATTTTTATGTCTGACGCAAATGAAAATCAATAAGTTACGTTAAGTTGCTTGCTGTTTATCGGGTCTTTTTTCCATCCATACTGATCTGGTTTTTCTCTTGCTGGTACTGCTGAATACCGCTGACCCCCTTTTTCTCGATCCATCGGTCGAGATGTTCACGCTTGGTTGTTAGCGCCATTTGGGGGACTCCAAAGCCACAAGAGGTGTGGATCAGGTCGATAGATAGATCAAAAATCTGACGAGCGCCACCATTTTCTGGGAAGTGGGCATAGAGCGCATCCCACTCGGGTTGGTCGGGATAGATCGCCGTTGCGGTGCCGTAGGTGCGCAGAATCAGTGGGGAGTCGCCGAAGGAGTTGAACATCAGTGTCATGCGCTCATCCTCCAGCAGGTGGGCGGCGGTCTCATTGCCACTGCCGGTCAGGTTAAGCCAGATAATACGCTTGGGGCTGAGTATCTGTAGTGAGTCATACCCCTTGGGAGAGAGGTTGATATGCCCCTCTTTGGGGGCTGTGGCGACAAAGAAGAGCGGCTGTTGCTCGATAAACTCGATATGAGAGGGGGTCAGCTCAGCATATTTTTGTCCCATTACTCGGTTTCTAGCTCTAGGTTGTTATAGATCTGTAGAGTGGGACCAGACTGGTTCATGGTGTAGAAGTGGATGCCGGGAGCGCCAGCGCTCAATAGATCCTGACAGAGGCGGGTGGTTACCTCTAAACCGAATGCTCTCAATGATTCGGTGTCATCTCTGTAGGCCATGAGCCGTTCGCTAATCCAGCGAGGGATCTCCGCGCCACACATCTCGGAGAAGCGGGCCAGATTGGTGTAGTTGGTGATCGGCATGATGCCGGGCACAATAGGCAGCTCCAGCCCCATCAAGGTGCACTCTTCATTGAAGCGCAGATAGGCATCAATATTGTAGAAGTACTGGGTGATGGCGCTGTCGGCACCAGCCTCGACCTTACGTTTGAAGTTTTTCAAGTCGGTGAAGGCATCGGGGGCCTGAGGGTGAAATTCGGGGTAGGCGGCAACTTCGATATGGAAGTGGTCACCGCTCTGTTGACGGATAAACTCCACCAGCTCGTTGGCATAGCGAAAATCGCCAGAGGCACCCATGCCGGAGGGCATATCGCCACGCAGTGCGACAATACGGTGAATGCCCTGCTCTCTGTATTGGTTGAGAATGCGGGTGATGTCATCACGGGTGGAGCCGATACAGGAGAGGTGTGGTGCAGCCTCAACGCCCTGTTTTTGGATCGCCATGACTGCATCGAAGGTGCCCTCTTGCGTACTCCCGCCTGCACCGAAGGTGACGGAGGCGTAGGCTGGTTGCATGGCCTCGAAGAAGGCCTTTTGGGTGGCCTGAAGTTTCTCTTTTCCCGCTTCTGTTTTGGGTGGGAAAAACTCTAGGCTGAATTGGGGGGTGTCACTCATTTTCTATAGGTCCAAGCATGAAAAGCAGCGGTCTCGCGCAAAGACGCAAAGACGCAAAGAAAAACGGAAAGCAGTGGAACGTGGTTATCTGTTCACAAACTGCTCTATATCGTAATAGTCTCGCACAAAGACAGGGTGTTGCGGTCTTTGTGCGAGACAATCTTTTTACTAATTAATAGCGATAGTGGTTAGGCTTATATGGGCCAGCTACTGGTACGCTGATGTAGTCTGACTGCGTATCACTCAGCGTAGTCAAGTTGGCACCAATCTTCGCGAGGTGGTGACGTGCAACCTCTTCGTCCAGCTGCTTCGGCAGGGTGTAGACCTTATTCTCATACTCACCCTTCTGGTTGAATAGCTCCATCTGCGCCAGAGTCTGGTTGGTGAAGGAGTTGGACATGACAAAGCTTGGGTGGCCTGTAGCACAACCAAGGTTAACCAAGCGACCCTCTGCCAGCAACAGGATCTTGTTACCGCTAGGTAGGGTGATGTGATCCACCTGAGGCTTGATGTTGTCCCACTCATACTGCTTCATGTTAGCCACGTCGATCTCATTGTCGAAGTGGCCGATGTTGCAGACGATGGTCTCATGCTTCATCTGAATCATATGGTCATGGGTGATGACGTTGAAGTTGCCGGTTGCGGTTACAAAGATGTCGCCCTGTGAGGCTACGTCATCCATGGTTACTACACGGTACCCTTCCATGGCGGCTTGCAGTGCGCAGATGGGGTCGATCTCTGTTACCCATACGGTTGCGCCGAGGCCACGTAGGGACTGTGCGCAGCCCTTGCCGACATCACCGTAACCGAGTACCACAGCGATTTTACCTGCGATCATTACATCAGTGGCACGCTTGATACCATCGACCAGAGACTCACGACAGCCATAGAGGTTGTCGAATTTAGATTTTGTAACGGAGTCGTTGACGTTGATGGCAGGGAATGGCAACTCGCCACTCTCTTGCATCTGATAGAGGCGGTGAACGCCTGTAGTGGTCTCTTCAGTGACACCCTGAATATTTTTCAACTTCTCAGAGTACCAGTTGGGGGACTCCTGTAGCTTTGCCTTGATTGCAGCGTAGAGCACCTCTTCCTCTTCACTGCTCGGTTTGTCGAGTACAGAGAGGTCGCTCTCTGCCTTGGCACCAAGGATCAGTAGCAGGGTTGCATCACCGCCATCATCGAGGATCATATTGGGTGAGCCGCCATCGTGCCACTCCATGATCTTGTGGGTGTAGTTCCAGTAATCTTCCAGTGTCTCACCCTTATAGGCGAAGACAGGAATGCCCTGGTCGGCAATCGCAGCCGCTGCGTGATCCTGAGTAGAGTAGATGTTACAAGAGGCCCAACGCACCTCAGCACCCAGATCGATCAGTGTCTCGATCAGTGCGCCAGTCTGGATGGTCATATGTAGGGAGCCAGCAATACGCGCCCCCTTTAGTGGCTTCTCTTCGCCATACTTGGCGCGTAGCGCCATCAGTCCGGGCATCTCTACTTCGGCGATGCGCAGCTCTTTGTGGCCCCAATCCTTGAGGCTCATATCGGCAACGATATAGTTCTCTGTGGTCTCGATATTACTCATAGTCATTTATCTCCTGTGCTTAGTTTATAATGCATCGAGAGCGCAGTTAATTGGGTGTTACCTGCTTCGGGCCTAGCGGTCTGTTTCGTCAGTGACGATGAACCGTTGCAGCGCTCCCCGAAGCAGATAGTTATTTGAGTTAAATTCCGGCTGCGTCGCGCAGCTCATTGGCCTTGTCGGTACGCTCCCAGGTCAGTGCCTCTTCGGTACGACCAAAGTGGCCGTAGGCTGCAGTCTGTTGGTAGATGGGGCGTAGCAGGTCTAGCATCTCGACAATGCCGCGAGGCCTCAGATTGAAGTGCTCGCGCACCAGAGCCTCAATTTTGCCGTCATCAATCACACCGGTACCAAAGGTATCGATAGCGATGGAGGTGGGTTCAGCTACACCGATCGCATAAGAGATCTGAATCTCACAACGTTCTGCAAGGCCAGCAGCGACCACATTCTTTGCCACATAGCGTCCTGCGTAGGCTGCGGAGCGATCTACCTTGGAAGGGTCCTTGCCGGAGAATGCGCCACCACCGTGACGCGCCATGCCGCCATAGGTATCTACGATGATCTTCCGTCCAGTCAGTCCGCAGTCACCTACAGGACCGCCAATAACAAAGTTACCGGTAGGGTTGATGTGGTACTTGGTGTTTGCATCCAGCCACTCTTCCGGTAGTACCGGTTTGATGATCTCCTCCAGTACCGCCTCCTGCAGATCGCTGTAGGCGATATCGGGATCATGCTGAGTAGAGAGCACGACCGCATCGATGCCAACAGGTTTGCCATCGCTGTAGCGGAAGGTGACCTGGCTCTTGGCGTCCGGACGTAGCCAGGTGAGTGTGCCATTCTTGCGCAGTTCAGCCTGACGCTCTACCAGACGGTGAGAGTAGGTGATCGGTGCAGGCATCAGTACGTCAGTTTCGTTGGAGGCGTAACCAAACATCAGTCCCTGATCGCCAGCGCCCTGCTCGTGGTCATCGGACTCATTCACCCCCATCGCAATATCAGAAGATTGCTTGCCGATGGCAGAGAGGACGGCACAGGTGCGGCCATCAAAACCGACCTCAGCGGAGTCGTAGCCGATCTCGCAGACCACATCACGTACTAGCTGCTCGGTATCGACCCAGGCGTTGGTGGTGATCTCTCCCGCCAGTACCACCATGCCAGTTTTGACCATAGTTTCACAGGCAACGCGCGAGTGGATATCCTCTTTTAGCAGGGCATCCAGAATCGCATCGGAAATCTGGTCTGCCATCTTGTCGGGGTGCCCCTCAGAGACTGACTCTGAGGTAAAAAGTGTTTCATTGCTCATTTACATTTCTCTCCATCCATAAAAAAACCCGCTCAACTACTTACGAGCGGGTTCTGAATCTGGACCTGCATCGCTTTAGCCGTATTTTTATAGCGCTCGCAAGCTGAGCTCAAATCAGCGCTTTGTTTGAATAGTACGGATTAAAAAGGTTGTGTCAACACCAAAAATTGTGCGGGAAGTCGCCTGGTGATTGTTTGAGGTGTTTGAACAGTGTTTTTCATAGTACAGGTTTTTTCTATGAGAGGGGTGTGGGTAGTGGTCTAAGGGACGGTGGAAGAGGTAAAATCACACTCTCCTGAAATCAAGATAGAGATATCTTCCATTTCCAATTGATGCGTGTTTGAGAGGAGTCTGGGTATGAAGATATTAGATAATATCAACAGCCTGTTAGGGGATGACCTAAAGGCTACAGTTGTCGCTGGCTCAAAACTTAAAATTGCTGCTTCATGCTTCTCGATCTATGCCTACGAAGCGCTCAAGTCTGAGCTATCAAAGGTTGAATCATTTGAGTTTATCTTCACTGCGCCAACGTTTGTTCCGACAGAGGTCACAGACAAGCTTCGCAAAGAGCGAAGAGAGTTCTTTATCCCCAAACTGAACCGAGAGCATAGCCTCTACGGGTCAGAGTTCGAAATTCAGCTGCGCAACAAACTCACACAGCGAGCCATTGCCAGAGAGTGCGCGG
>JABGQL010000042.1:7603-19173 GCA_018648825.1 Gammaproteobacteria bacterium | reverse complement strand
ATAACGAGCAATTCGCTTTGCACAAACCAGCACACCAACATCCTGAAATAGGCCTGCAAGAAAGGCCTCTTCAGAAGAGACAGTCTCAACTGATCGTGACACCATCTCTGCACCAATAGCAGTTGCAGTGGCAATACTATAAAATAGATGCGCATCATACAGGAGGCCACATTTGAGTTTAAGTGTAGTCATCAACGACTCAAATTCATCGACGTAGAAAATCATTACGCCTTTAAATATCGCACAACACCTTACTGTTCGATATTTCTAGAATATTGCAAGCATGCCCTGCTTACGCTATCGTACACATATGGAATTAGATCTCGCCGCAAAAAGGCTCGCTGAACTTGGCCATAGCACACGCTTGAGTGTTTTTCGCCATCTGGTGAAGTGCGGTCATGATGGCTGCTCTGTTGGGGATATACAGCGTGTCATTGGCATTCCAGCCTCCACACTGTCACACCATATTGCACGACTGGTCTCTGCTGGGTTGGTTGAGCAGCATCGTGAGGGGCGGGTGCTTCACTGTATACCAAAGTATGATGCGCTGGATGAGACCATAGCATTCCTGACAGAAGAGTGCTGCACAGGCAGCTGCTCCACCTGAAAAAAATTTGCCCCATTAATTCGATAATACTGGAAACATAGGATACTTTGTAGCACAAGACTTTATGAAAACATTGCCCCTTCTCCTCTTCACCACCCTTTTCAGCCTATCACTCAACAGTTATGCCAATATTCCATCCGCTCTAAAAGTTGAACAACTAGCAGACAACATCTATGCCTTGATTGGACCAACCACCAATCGCACCCCTCAAAACCTCGGTAACAATGCCAACTTCGGCGTTGTGATTACAGACGATGGCGTGGTGCTGATCGACTCTGGAGCAACCTATCAAGGTGCACAGATGATCCATAATGCCATCCGCACCCTTACAGACAAACCGATAAAGATCGTAATCAACACCGGCGGACAAGACCACCGCTGGTTAGGCAACAGCTACTTCCAAGCTTTGGGAGCCCGTATCATCGCCAGCGAGAGAGCGGTAGAGGATCAGAATGCACGCCTACAGAGACAGTGGAGTGTCTTGGATAAGCTGGTTGGAAGCGCTGGAATGGAAGGCACCGAGCCAGTCTGTGCCGACCAAACCTTCTCAGATCAACTTCTACTCAATGTCGGTGCAACCCGTATTGAACTCTATCACGCGGGTGCTGCCCATACCCCCGGCGACATTTTTGTTTGGCTACCCAAACAGAAAATCATGTTTAGTGGAGATATTGTCTACACCGATCGTATGCTTGGTATTGGCTCGCAATCCTCACACCGCAGCTGGATTACCGTATTCCAGCAGATGGCCGCAAAACAGCCCAAGATAGTTGTTGGTGGACATGGGCAGCCCGCAAACCTCGCCAAAGCAACCGCTGACACCTATGACTACCTACTGTTTCTGCGCGGTGCCGTTCAACAGCTTATCGACAACGATTTGGGTATGGAGGAGATCGGACGCATTGACCAATCCCAATTTTCTTATCTGAAAAATTACCCACAACTCAAAGGGAAAAATGCACAGCGAGTGTATGAGGAGCTGGAGTGGGAGTAGAGGGAGCTTCAATTTCGCCCACCATCTCTCGCCATCAACGGCTTCATAGTCGATAGCAAGGTCTTAAACAGGTGTGGCGTTCCCGCCTCCTCCTGCGCCAACAACTCTTTCATATGCGCCCGCTGTGTCGGCTTGGTATAACACGCGGGGCAGTTCTCAATCACAATCGGTAGCTCTGCCTCTAGCGCAAAGTCTCGCAGCTGGCGTTCACGCGCATAGACCAACGGGCGAATTACCCGCAGGTCCTCCGCATCAATTTGGTAATGCGCCTTCATAGTGTTGAGTCGCCCCTCGTGAAAGGCAGACATCAAGAAGCTCTCTGCCAGATCATCCAGGTGCTGCCCTAACGCCAGCACATTAAAGCCCCGCTCCCGTAGCGTGGTGTACATAATTCCACGCTTCATCCGCGCACACCAAGAGCAGAAAGAGTCACCCCTCATATGCCCCTCTGCCTGCTCCATAATGGGTTGAGAGACCATATGCCAAGGCACCCCCAGTGATGCCATATACTCTCGTAACACCTCAGGCCGAAAGGTCTCCATCTCTGGGTCAACGGTCATCGCCTCTACCTCAAAGTGTATGGGGGCGTGACGCTGCAGGTGAAGCAGCAGATGCAGCAGTGAGAGCGAATCCTTCCCACCAGAGAGCCCTAGCATCACGCGATCCCCCTCTTGGATCATCTCGTAATCGGCAATTGCACGCCCTACCTGCCGTAGTAGGCTCTTTGGCGGCTTAATAAAGTTCTTCTTATCCATTTTTGTACTTTGATAAATCTCAGATATAAAATACCATATACCCACATCAACAATATAAAGACTCAATAGTCGGGGGACACCATGAAAAATGACGACATCACCTCTGTTACACCTGCAGAAGCGTGGCAGATGGTACAGGATAACCCACGCGCACTGCTGATTGATGTGCGCTCCAGTATGGAGTTTCTATTTGTCGGCCACCCTACCGGGGCCGTGCACATCCCTTGGATTGATGAGCCCGACTGGGAGATTAACGAACATTTCGGGGTTGATATTCGCAAACTGATTCTCGGCGGCATCCACGAGAACGACACCATCTCCAGCGCACCCATCATTCTGATCTGCCGTAGCGGCAAGCGCTCACTAGAGGCAGGGCGTAAGCTGGTTGAGGATGGCTTTAGTGAGATCTATAACATCGATGAAGGTTTTGAAGGAGAGTTGGACGATCACCACCAACGTAGTATAGTAGGCGGTTGGCGATTCCGTGGACTTCCATGGGAGCAGTGCTAAAACGGACTAAAGTGGATCAAAACGGGAGTAGTGGATGGCTGAGCCAACCAATAAGATTGAGAATAACCCAAAACCTAAATATAACTCCCCAGTTGTCATTGGTGCTATCGCAGCAGGCGGAGGCATGGCGCTATTTATGTTGAGCATGGGGCTGAATATGCACAATATGACCAGTGCTGTGGTACAGATGGGAAAGGATGTCGGAAGCATGTCACAAGATATGCGAGATATGCGTAACCGTATGAGCACCATGGCGCAGAGTATGGCGCAGGGTCAGGCGGGGATGTCGGAGGACTTCAAACAGGTGCGCATCGGCATGCAGTCAATGTCCGCCAATATGGGGGGAATGGCGCAGGATATGCACCAGCTCAACCGCAATATTGGCGGAATGACGGGTCAGATCAGCGGCATGTCTGAGAATATTGGACAGATGTCAGGCGCTATCAATGGCATGAGCAACGACATCAATCAGATGAACGGCGCAATGAACAGCATGGACCAGAATATGGCGCGGATGGCTTACGACATCAACCTATTCACTGAGCCTGAAAAGTTAATGTTTCCCTTTGCCCGATAGGGTGCGTTAAAGATGATTGGACTACTGCAGCGCGTCACCTCCGCGGAGGTCACTATCAATCGCACATCCGTGGGCAGGATTGATGCAGGGCTACTGGTACTGGTTGGGGTGGAGCCAGAGGATAGTGAAGCGACACTGAAACGGCTGTTGCAGCGCATACTGGGCTACCGCATCTTCTCGGACATGGACGACAAGATGAACCTCTCGCTACAACAGGTCAATGGGGGACTGCTGCTGGTGCCACAATTCACCTTGGCTGCAGATACCCAAAAGGGGATGCGGCCCGGCTTCTCTACTGCCGCCGAGCCTGCGCTGGGCGAACAGCTATTCCATCGACTGGTAGAGCGGGCGCGTGAACTACACCCACTTGTGGAGAGCGGTCAGTTTGGTGCAGATATGCAGGTGGCGCTGGTCAATGATGGACCCGCAACCTTTCTGTTGCGCTCTTAAAAAAGAAAAAATCAGGAGAAGCCCTGCAGTGCATCGCGGTCTTCGAGTATCACATTACGCCCACTGACTTGAATCATCCCCGCACCTTTCAGCTTCTGGAAGGAGCGGCTCACGGTCTCTACAGCCAATCCAAGATAGCTGGCAATATCATCACGCGACATCGGCAGTCTGAACTCATCCGAGGAGAAGCCGTGAAATTCAAAACGCTTGGAGATCATGAAGAGGAACAGGGCCACACGCTGCTCGGCACGGTGTGCCGCCATCAGCCCCGTCCACTGCTCATTTTTTACTTGATGACTCATAGCCATCAACAACCCTTGGCGGATTTTGCTGTTGTCGTTCTCATCAGCCGAAAAGGCTGTCTCTGGAAAGTAGCAGACCTGTCCATCCTGTAGTGCAACGACAGTACGACCATACTTTCCAGTACTCACCCCTTCAGCACCGATGATCTCTCCAGCAAAATGAAAGCCTGTCACCCGCTCTTCGCCCCCCGGCAGCGTCACTACACTTTTAAACGCCCCCTCATGTACCGCGTAGAGATACTCAAATCTGTTTTCTGCCTGACAGACACTCACTCCCTTAGCAACATTGTTCTGGGGTGTGACATCACCCAGGCTTTCGCCCGCGGCGCGTAGAGCATCATCTTTTTCATACTGACGACATACGTCATTCAGTTCACATTGAGGACAGAGGACTGCGGGCTGTTTTTTCTGGGCCATAGCGGGTTGTTAGAGTTATGTTATTGTTTATTAGAATATTTGAGAATACTGTAAGTATTCATAGCTTACGTTTGATCTTAATCAATTTTTTACCACTTGACCAGTAAGAGTTCAAACTACCCGCAGAACAAGGTATTCTATCGCGCTAAATGATTGCCCTTACCTAATGAGATAAAGCCCATATGAGCAACCGTACAGCCACCGTTGAACGCAGCACGCTGGAGACACAGATTCAGGTCACCGTTGATCTGGATGGCAGTGGTGACTCCTCTTTTTATACCGACATCCCATTTCTGGAGCACATGTTGGAGCAGGTGGCGCGCCACGGGCTGATCGACATGAAGGTCAAGGCCGATGGCGATCTGCATATTGATGCCCACCACACGGTAGAGGATATCGGTATCACACTGGGGCAGGCCTTTGCCAAGGCACTGGGCGATAAGCGTGGCATCAACCGTTACGGCCATGCCTATGTGCCGTTAGACGAGGCACTGTCGCGGGTGGTGATTGACTTCTCCGGTCGCCCCGGGCTGGAGTTCCATGCCGATTTTCCCAGCAGCACCATTGGTGAGTTTGACACCGAACTGTTCTATGAGTTCTTCCAGGGCTTTACAAACCATGCGGGCGCAACGCTACATATTGACGCCATTCGCGGGCGCAACAGCCACCATATCGCTGAGACGATCTTCAAGGCCTTTGGTCGTGCTCTACGCATGGCGATGACCGCCGATCTGCGTATGGGCGAGCAACTCCCCTCTACCAAAGGGGCGCTATAAACTATGTCTACCGTTGCAGTCATTGACT
The DNA here is from genome assembly GCA_018648825.1 of Gammaproteobacteria bacterium. Lineage (GTDB taxonomy): Bacteria > Pseudomonadota > Gammaproteobacteria > Thiopontia. The sequence goes on along the minus strand of JABGQL010000042.1, from coordinate 13,757 downwards.
ATGGCATGGGTAACCTACGCTCGGTCTCTAAAGCATTAGAGCATGTCGCCCCAGACCTCAATGTCGTAGTCACCGATGATGCCGACACCATTCGTGGTGCAGAGCGTATTGTCTTCCCCGGCGTGGGTGCGATGCGCGACTGTATGGCCGAGCTGGAGAGGCACAACCTCTCTGAGCTGGTAAAAGAGGTCGCTACGGATCGCCCTTTCCTCGGTATCTGCTTGGGGATGCAGCTGCTGCTGGATCGCAGTGAAGAGAACGAGGGCACTGCAGGCTTGGGCATCCTCCCCGGTGAGGTGAAACAGTTCCCCAATCCGCTGATTGATGCCGACGATGCGAATGGTGAGAGGCTGAAGATCCCACACATGGGGTGGAACCAGGTAGCCCAACAGATCGACCACCCGATGTGGAGTGAGATTGCGGATCAGAGCCGCTTCTACTTCGTCCACAGCTACTACGCTGAACCAAAAACACCCGATGAGATTGCCGCCAGCAGCCGCTACGGTTTTGACTTTACCTGTGCCCTCTATCGCGACAACATCTTTGCCACCCAGTTCCACCCGGAGAAGAGCCAACATGCAGGCCTGCAGTTGCTGAAGAACTTCACCCAGTGGAATGGGCGCTCCTAAACATTGATTGAACGAGTAATTTACTATGCTGATTATCCCCGCTATTGATCTAAAAGATGGAAAGTGTGTACGCCTGCGCCAAGGCATTATGGAAGACGAGACCGTCTTCTCCGATGATCCGGTTGCGATGGCTGGACAGTGGGTAGAACAGGGAGCACGCCGTCTCCATCTGGTCGACCTCAACGGCGCCTTTGATGGCGAGCCGAAGAATGCGGGCGTGGTCCACGCAATCGCCGCAGCCTACCCCGACCTGCCGATCCAGATTGGTGGCGGCATTCGCACCCGCGAGACGGTACAGACCTATCTGGATGCGGGTGTGCAGTACGTCATCATCGGCACCAAAGCGATCACCGAACCAGACTTTATCCGTGAGATCTGCAGTGAGTTTGGCGGCCATGTAATTGTCGGTATCGATGCCAAAGAGGGTATGGTCGCGATCAACGGCTGGGCTGAGGTCTCCAACCAAAACGCCACGGATGTTGCCAAATCCTTTGAGGCCGATGGGGTCTCTGCCATTGTCTACACCGACATCAGCCGTGACGGAATGATGCAGGGGGTAAACGTAGAGGCAACCAAAAATCTGGCCGATGCGGTCAACATCCCCATTGTTGCCTCCGGTGGTATCACCAATATGCAGGATATCGAAGGGCTCTGCGCGGTGGCCGACCACGGCATTATGGGCGCAATCACCGGACGAGCCATCTATGAGGGGACCCTCGACTTTGCAGAGGCGCAATCCTACTCAGACCAGAATAAGTAAAGGATACCGTTATGAGTCTGGCGAAACGTATCATCCCCTGCCTCGATGTAGACCAAGGTCGAGTGGTGAAAGGGGTACAATTTGTCGATATCCGCGATGCCGGAGATCCGGTTGAGGTCGCTCGTCGTTATGATGATGAAGGGGCCGATGAGATCACCTTCCTCGACATCACCGCCAGCCATGAGGGGCGTGACACCATCGTCCATGTGGTGGAGCAGGTTGCCAGTCAGGTCTTTATCCCACTAACCGTGGGGGGTGGCATTCGTGAAGTGGCCGATGTACGCCGCATGCTCAATGCCGGTGCCGATAAGGTGGCGATCAATACCGCTGCCGTGTTTAACCCAGAATTTGTACGTGAAGCCTCCGAGCGCTTTGGCTCGCAGTGTATTGTGGTGGCCGTCGATGCCAAACGTGTCTCTGCAGAGGGGGAGCCACTGAGATGGGAAATCTTCACCCACGGTGGTCGCAAACCGACCGGAATTGATGCCATCGAGTGGTCACAGAAGATGGTGGAGTACGGTGCCGGAGAGATCCTGCTAACCAGCATGGATCGAGATGGCACTAAGCAGGGGTTTAACCTGCCGCTCAACAAGGCGGTCAGTGAAGCCGTTTCGGTACCACTGATCGCCTCAGGCGGTGTCGGTAACCTGCAGCATCTGGCTGACGGTGTATTGAAAGGGGGTGCAGATGCGGTACTGGCTGCTAGCATCTTCCATTTTGCCGAATACACTGTAGGAGAGGCTAAGGCATTTATGGCAGAACAGGGGATTGAGGTACGACTATGAACGATCAAACCACGATAAGTGAGCAGACTACCGACTGGACCGATGAGATCAAGTGGGATGAGAACGGGCTGGTCCCAGTGATCGCGCAAGAGCTGGGTAGCGGCGACATTCTGATGTTTGCATGGATGAACCGAGAAGCACTACGTTTAAGCGAAGAGAACGACACTGCCGTCTACTGGTCTCGCTCGCGCCAGAGGCTATGGCGCAAGGGAGAGGAGTCTGGCAACCAACAGACCATTCACTCCATGCGTCTGGATTGTGACAAAGATGTTATTCTGATCACCGTTGAGCAGAAGGGGGGGATCGCCTGTCACACGGGTCGTCACAGCTGCTTCTTCCACCAGTTGATCGATCAGCAGTGGGAGACTACCGAACCCGTACTGAAAGATCCTAAGGAGATGTATAAGTCGTGAAGCGACTGCTCTCTCTGCTGTTACTGATCACCCCTCTATTTGTACAAGCCGGAGGGCAAGAGACCGCCACCATCTGGTCTGCGGTCCAGGTACTGGAAGATATTCTCAATGAACCTTCTGAAGAGACCCTGCCCGTCCAGCTGCTACAGCGCAGTGATGGCGTTGTCATCCTGCCCGGCATGCTCAGTGTAGGCTGGGGCGTTGGCGTTAGCCACGGTAATGGGGTGATGCTGTTTCGTAAAGAGAGGCGCTGGAATGATCCGATCTTCGTCAGCATGAGCGGTGCCAGTATTGGCTACCAGATTGGCGCACAATCAAGCGATGTTATCCTCACCTTCAAGCGCCCCAATACCATTAACAGTCTGTTAAACGGAAAAATCACACTGGGTGTCGATGCAGCCATTGCTGCAGGCCCAGTGGGTCGAGACACCACCGTTGCCACCGACGCCACACTGGATAGTGAGATCTACTCTTGGTCACGCAGTCGTGGACTGTTCGCGGGCGTGGCACTGGATGGCTCCGCACTATCGGTTGATGATGAGGCCAATGCTGCCTTTTATGATCAGCCCGGCATTAGCGGTGAAGAGATTTTACAACGTCCAACCGACAACCGTTCTAGCGGTCTGCGTAGACTGAAAGCACTACTGAATCAGGGAGAGAAGTAGATGAGCGATATCCTCAACCAGCTGGCTACCGTACTGGAGGCGCGCAAAGGCTCCGACCCGAAGTCATCCTATGTTGCTCACCTCTACCACAAGGGGCTAGACACCATCCTGAAGAAGATTGGTGAAGAGGCAACCGAGACGGTGATCGCCGCCAAAGACGGGGATCGCGAGCAGATCATCTATGAGACCGCTGATCTCTGGTTCCACACGATGGTGCTGTTGAGCGACCAGGGGATCGCCCCGGATGAGGTACTGGGAGAGCTGGAGCGCCGCTTCGGACTCTCTGGACACGATGAGAAAGCTGCGAGGAGCCAATAATGAGCGACTGCCTATTTTGCAAGATGGTGGCGGGCGAGGTGCCTGCTGATGTGGTTTATGAGGATGAGGAGGTATTGGTCTTCAAGGATATAGCCCCCAAAGCTGAGGTCCATCTACTGATGATCCCCAAGCAGCACACCGAAAGTCTCGACACATTAAGCGAGGCAGATGATGCCGTGGTTGCGCGAATGATGCGTAAACTGCCCATCATTGCTCAGGAACAGGGGCTGGAGAGTGGCTTCCGCACCATCATCAATACGGGTGCGGGTGGCGGTCAGGTGGTATTCCACCTACATATGCACCTATTGGGTGGGAAAAATCTCCCCGGCTTCGGTTAGAGACACTATAATCACCCGTCTGTAAGCGGACGGTTTACTCACAAATTTATAAATAAGGGAGTTGTACGATGGGCGTTGGAGGCATTGGAATCTGGCAGTTATTGATCATTCTGGTATTGGTGGTCTTGATCTTTGGTACTAAAAAACTGAAGAATGTAGGTGGCGACTTGGGCGGCGCAATCAAGAGCTTCAAAAGCTCGATGAAGGACGATGGTAGCAAAGCAGCCGAAGCAGAAAATGCTGAGCCCGCTCAACTTAAGCAGGCGGAAGAGAACGTCGTTGAGGGTGAGAAGGTAGAAGAGAAAGAGAAGGCGTAAGCTCTCTCTTAGTTGCCCTCCCCTTCGCTAATGAAGGGGCTTCTGTCCGCTGTCTCTATATCAGCGCTAATACAGGTTTAATCTCTCATCATGTTTGATATCGGTTTCTGGGAACTGGCGATTATCGGTGTGGTCACTCTAATTGTGGTCGGCCCCGAGCGTATGCCTGGGCTCGCACGCACGGCAGGCAAATGGTTTGGTCGTATCTCTCGTTTTATCAGTTCAGTCAAGTCGGACATCGATCGCGAGTTGAAGGCTGATGAGATGAAAAAGGCGATGGAGAAGCACACCCAAGGCACCGGGCTGCATGAGATCATTGAAGAGACCAAGGCCGATATGGCAGACATCAAGCAGAGCACAGATGAGATGGTAACTGCCACCAATGAGGCCGCACTAGAGGCTGAAAACAGCACTGGTGACGACACCTCAGACTATGACCTCAACCCCTCCCTAAATAAGGATGAACCACGCACATGAGTGGGGACTCTCTGAATCTGGGAAGCGAGCAGCCCTTTGTCAGCCATCTAATTGAGCTGCGTGATCGACTGCTGCGCATTGTACTGGCGATCCTAATCCTGTTTCTGGCTCTGTTTGGCTTTGCCAACGACATCTACCACTATATTGCCAGCCCGCTGATGGAGCTGCTGCCGGAGGGGCAGAGCATGATCGCAACAGGGGTGATCTCCCCCTTCTTGACCCCCTTCAAGCTGACGCTGGTGCTCTCGTTTTACATCGCTATCCCCTACATTCTCTACCAAGTCTGGGGTTTTATTGCGCCAGGCCTGTACAAACATGAACGCAAGATGGTGATGCCGCTGGCCGCCTCTAGCACCATTCTCTTCTATGTCGGTATGGCCTTCGCCTACTACGTGGTCTTCCCGCTGATCTTCGCCTTCCTAACCACCACGGCACCGGAAGGGGTTGAGGTGATGCCGGACATGAAGGACTATCTCGACTTCGTGCTCAAACTCTTCTTCGCCTTTGGTATCGCCTTTGAGGTGCCCATTGCGACCATTCTGCTCTGTTGGATGGGTACCACCACCCCAGATAGTCTGCGTGAGAAGCGCGCCTATGTGATTGTCGGTGCATTTGTAATTGGTATGTTGCTGACCCCTCCCGATATGATTTCACAGACGCTGTTGGCGATTCCGATGTGGCTGCTATTTGAAGCTGGCATCCTCTTCGCCCCCTTCTTTATGCCTAAAGAGGATGACGATAACGGTGATGACGACCCTGACAGCGGAAAAGCAGCCCGCGCTCCCCAAGCAGCTCCAGTGATCTCACCTTCCGATAAGTCCTCTACTGAAGAGAGCACAAAAAAGCCCTTTGACCCAACCGAGTTTAAGAGTGACTACCTAGCACCCACGGATACTGAGATGGAGGCGGAGCTGGACCGTATTGAGGCCGAAGAGGACGAAGCAGAATCCAGTGACACCTCAAGTAGCGAACTGGATGATGATGCTGCAGAGAGCACGAGTGAAGAGCCATTGGATGAGGCTGCACAAGCTCGTGAAGATCGCGCACGCAAGCAGGCACAGCGTGAGGCGGATAATATCCGTATGGACCACTATGAATCCCCAATCTCTGAGCGTTACGGCGAACTAGATGCGGAGTCAGAGCGGGCTCTCGATGAGGAGCTGGAGCTGATGGATGGTGGCGATTATGACGATGATGCAGAAGAGTTTGATGAAGAGTCAGAAAAAGACCCCTCTGAGCAGAAATAATCCGGTTCACATTCTGGGCCATGCAATCTCCAATACAGACCTCCGTCTCCCTTACCTTACTGGCACTACTCCTTAGTGCCTGTAGCTCAACGCCTACTTCCCCTGTAGCTACAGAACAGCCTGAACTGCTTCAGTCTGCTGAGGTTGTCGAGTCTGCTGAGGTTGTCGAGTCTGCTGAGGTTGTCGAGTCTGCTGAGGTTGTCGA
>JABGQL010000042.1:0-7503 GCA_018648825.1 Gammaproteobacteria bacterium | reverse complement strand
GTCTGCTGAATCTGTTTCTCAGATTCAGCCTGCCAACGAGCGTTGGCAGTATAGAGAGCAGGCCAGCTGGAACAATATTCTATTAGGAAGCAGAGAGGCGATAGACCCCGCATGGTGGCTCTCTGGGGCGATGCAACAGCCAGCCCTCCAGGCTTATACGCCGTTCACCGTACCCTCAGCGCCCTCTTATAGCCCACAGTGGAACCCTATCCAGCAGCCCAAGCAGAAGCAGGGCGGTTCATTCTGTAACTCACTACCTCCACCCTGTAACTGGATGACCCCCTTTGGGGGATGGTAACCGCCTATTCCGCTTCGTTGATTAGGCTCTGACCGGTCATCTCAGTAGGCACATCAAGCTTCAGTATCTGCAGCAGGGTCGGCGCAATATCCCGCAGTGAGCCACTGGACAGGGACTCAGCATTGACCCCATTACCCATATAGACCAACGGTACTGGATTCAACGTATGAGAGGTGTGTGGCTGCTCCGTCTCACGGTTACACATAACTTCACTATTGCCATGGTCGGCTGTCACCAGCAGATCACCATTGACCTCTTGCATCGCGCCCACAATACGCTCCAGACAGTCATCCAGCGCCTGAATAGCCTCAATTGCTGGCTCTAGTTTACCGGTATGCCCCACCATATCGGAGTTGGCAAAGTTGCAAATGATCACATCATAGTCACCTCCTCTGATCTCATCGACCAGACGCGAAGTGACCTCATAGGCACTCATCTCTGGCTGCAGGTCATAGGTCTGCACGTCTGGAGAGCAGATCAGCAGGCGATCCTCATAGGGGAATGGCTCTTCACGTCCACCATTAAAGAAGAAGGTGACGTGAGCATACTTCTCGGTCTCTGTTATACGCAGCTGATGCAGTCCAAACTTGGAGATGTACTCCCCAAAGACGTTGTTGAGACGCTCCGGCGGGAAAGCAACGGGGATGTTGTACTCTTTTTTATACTCTGTCAGCGAGGTGACCGATCCTAGGTTGGGCCAAACCTGACGCTCGAACCCCTCAAAATCTTCAAGGATCAACGCCTCGGTAAGCTGACGTGCACGGTCTGAGCGATAGTTCATAAACAGTACCGCATCACCATCGTGGATCTGCAGTGGTGCCTCCCCTTCAGGAGCGATTACTGTGGCATCGACAAACTCATCATTCTCATCACGCGCATAGGCCATCTCCAGCGCCTCCATTGCGGTTTTTGCACGATAGTCTGCCACCCCTTCTACCATTGCCCGATAGGACTTCTCTACCCGCATCCAGCGCCGATCTCGGTCCATCGAGTAGTAACGCCCGATGATTGAGGCAAAGCAACCGACACCAATCTCATCAAACACCTGCTCCATCGCCTCTAGCGAGCTCTCTGCGCTCTTGGGAGCGGTATCTCGCCCATCGAGAAAGGCGTGGAGATAGATCTTCTTCGCGCCACGGTCAGCGGCCATGCGCACGATGGAGTGGATATGTTCTTCATGGCTATGGACGCCTCCGGGAGAGAGCAGCCCCAGAATATGGATAGCCTTGTTGCTCTCAATCGCTGCATCGATCGGGTCAACCAAGGTTTGGTTGTCGTAGAAAGAGTGGGTACGAATGGAGCGGCAGATACGGGTGTACTCTTGGTAGACCACACGACCCGCACCGAGGTTGAGGTGACCCACTTCGGAGTTACCCATCTGATCCGCAGGCAGCCCCACCTCCGCGCCATGCGTGGTGATCAGGGTATGGGGATTCTCTGCCCAGAGCTTATCCCAATTTGGGGTTTTTGCTGCTGCAATGGCATTACAATCGGTTGATTCACGGTATCCCCACCCATCGAGAATACAGAGTACAGCTGGGCCACGTTTTCCACTCATAGGAATTTAATGCATCTCAAAGTAGACAATGATCGTATTATTATATAATGTCATGCTATTCAAATGTGAATAAAAGGCACTTTCAGAAATGCCTTGCATCAACTCAAGGAAAGAGGAGAGTCGTTAGATGAGTGATTCGGCAGTAGAGAGTAGTGGCTGTGAAGATACCAATAGCCTGTTAGGTAACGACGAGGATATCGATCGCGCCTCACGCTCATTGAAGGCGATGTCGCACCCGTTGCGCCTAAAAATTCTCTGTGTATTGGGTGAGAGTGAACTCAGCGTTCAGCAGATTGTGGATGCAGTGGGTACCTCTCAGAGCAATATCTCCCAACACCTTTCGACACTTCGTGATCGCGGTATTCTTGACTCTTACAAGGAGGCCAACCGCGTCTTCTACATGGTCGGTGACAACCGCACCCTGAAGCTGATCAGCATGATGAAAGAGGTCTTCTGTCGCTGCTGATTGTGGTGTTGTTTGCGCTATAATACGCACGCACATTACCCGGTCTGCGTATCATTCGCTGGCCTTGAATTACTGACTTTAAGAGAATTAACCATGACTAGAGAATCAATCATGCGCGCTATGGCTGGCGCAATCGTCCTACTTTCCGTTATTCTTGACGGCACCATCTCTATGGATGTGAGCTGGCTCTGGCTAACCGCATTTGTCGGATTTAACCTGCTTCAGAGCGCCTTTACCGGTTTCTGCCCGCCTGAGATACTACTGAAAAAGATGAACATCGGTAAAGATGCCTGTGATTCTGGCTGCTAACAGGTAATTTTCCATATGCAAGAGCTATACACCTTCTCCCTCAACCACTGGGAGCTTGTCGCCGCCTTTCTGATCACCTTGGCCATGTTGATCTTCAACATATTCGGCGATCAACTGCGCGGTTTTGAGTCAATCTCTGCAGAGGCTGCGGTGCGACTTCTAAACGGTGAAGATACCCTACTGATTGATGTCCGCAACAAAGATGAGCTAACCAAAGATGGTCACATCAAAGATGCCAAACACATTCCTCTTAATAAATTGAGAGAGAAGATGGGTGATCTGGAGCAACACCGCTCACACACGGTTGCCATTATTTGTCGCTCAGGCAACCGTTCCGGTGTCGCCTGCGGACAGTTGAAGAAAGATGGTTTTGAACATGTCTACAATCTAAAGGGGGGCATTCTCTCCTGGAAGAGTGCAGGTCTCCCCGTATCGTATAAATAATAGACAGTGGATTAAAAGATGCCAAATATTGAAGTATACGCAACACAAACCTGCCCCTACTGCCGTATGGCTGAGGCCCTACTGGAGCGCAAGGGTGCAGAGTACACCAAGATCTTTATCGACGGCGATGCCGATGCATGGGCCAAGATGGAGGCTCGTAGCAAGCGCAAAACCGTACCTCAGATCTTTATCGGCGACCTCCATGTAGGTGGGTTTGATGACCTCTCTGCTCTGAATGCAGCTGGAGAGCTCGACCCTCTACTGGAGCAGTAAGCGATGAGTGATGCCCTGCATATCGTCTGTCCACACTGCAGTGGCATCAACCGTGTACCCACCAGTAAACTGAGTGATGGTGGTAAGTGTGGCAGATGCCACCAATCCCTCTTTGATGGAACTCCCCTGGAGTTGACGGGATCTAACTTTCTGCGCCATATCAGCAAAAATGATCTGCCTGTAGTGGTTGATTTCTGGGCCAGTTGGTGTGGCCCCTGCAAAATGATGGCTCCGATCTTTACCCAGGCAGCGGCACAGCTACAGCCCCACTATCGCTTAGCGAAGGTCAACACTGAAATCCATCAGCAGTTGGCCGCACAATACCGTATCCAGAGCATACCCACCTTAGCCATCTTCAAACATGGTCAAGAGATCGCACGTCAAGCAGGTGCAATGCAGTTGCCTCAGCTGGTTCAGTGGGTCAAACAATACACCTGACACTTTCCTATCCCATAGAAAATTAAATTGAGAACAGCAGCATGAGCGAAGAAGCGCAGAACGAAGCCCCACAGACCACCTTTGATATTCAGAAAATTTATCTGAAGGATGTCTCTTTCGAGTCACCCAACGCACCGGCTGTCTTTCAAATTCAATGGGCTCCAGACACCAACCTGCAGGTAGGCGCCAAGAACACCAAGTTGGCCGATGATGTCTATGAGGTGGTATTGAACCTAACAGCCACGGTTAAGGTGGAGGAGCAGACCGCATTCCTGATTGAGGTACAGCAGGCTGGTATCTTTACTTTAGCTGGATTTGAAGAGGGCGCAATGGGCCATCTACTGGGAGCCTACTGCCCCAATGTACTCTTCCCCTATGCGCGTGAGGCGATCTCGGACCTAACTACCAAGGGTGGATTCCCTCCACTGCTGTTGGCTCCAATCAACTTTGATGCGCTTTACGCACAGAATCAGCAAGCCGAAACCGCTGAAGAAGAGACCAAGCACTAAGGCTTAACTATGCCCACCACTACCAAAAAAATTGCGGTACTGGGGGCTGGCTCCTGGGGGACCGCATTGGCGGTCCAGCTGGGGCGTAATGGTCATCAGGTTAGCCTTTGGGGTCACCGTGCAGACCACTTGAGTGAAATCGAACGTGAACGGGAGAACCTCCACTATCTACCCGGTATTCCACTACCTTCAACAGTAACCACGCAAGCAGACCTGCAGCAGGCGGTGTCTGATGCAGTGATGGTGCTGGTGGTGGTACCGAGTAGCGCCTTCCGCACGATGCTACAGCAACTCAAGCCAATACTTAGTGCAGACGCACTGTTAGCTTGGGCCACCAAGGGGGTAGAGAAAAGTAGCCACAAACTACTACATCAAGTGGTTGAGGAGGAGCTTGGTGTCAAGCACCCTAAGGCGCTACTCTCTGGCCCAAGCTTCGCCAAAGAGGTTGCTCAAGGTCTACCGACCGCCATTACCATCGCATCAGATAGTGTTGATGCGGCACATACAGTAGCGGACCTGTTTCACAGTGAGACCTTCCGCTGCTATACCAGTCAGGATCTACCCGGCGTAGAGATTGGCGGCACCACCAAGAATATACTGGCGATTGCCGCTGGCATTGCAGATGGACTCGGCTTTGGCTCCAATACCCGTGCCGCACTGATGACTCGTGGACTCCATGAGCAGATGAAGCTGGGTATCCGCATGGGGGGGCAGCCAGAGACCTTTATGGGGTTAAGTGGTCTTGGAGATTTAGTGCTCACCTGTACCGATGATCAATCACGCAACCGCCGTATGGGACTGGCGGTAGGTAGCGGCGCTTCAATAGATCAGGCCCTACTGGCAATAGGTCAAGTGGTAGAAGGGCTAGATGCCGCACGTGATGTCAGCCAGATGGCTCATGATCTACAGATTGAGATGCCGATTACCGAGCAGGTTGCACAGGTCTTACATCAAGGGAAACCTCCCCGCGATGCCGTACGTGACCTATTACAACGGGACCGTAAGGCCGAGCAGTAAAGCCCAGCTCAGTCGCGCTATTCCACCACCTCACCCATCCCCTGTAACAGTGCTTCTGTATAGGATGGAACCATTTCAAACAACTTCTGATCAATCGCATCACACACCTTTTCTGCTGAGGCGGTCAAAGCAGGATAACCAAACGCCGCGCCACTCCCTTTGACAACATGCGCCGCCTCATGGAGCTGTTTCCAGTTTTCATCAGAAAGCCCGCCTCTCACCTCCTTATTAAGCTGCGCCATAGTTTGATAAAACTCCGCCATCAATCGTTCCGCAACAGTAGCATCTAAACCGTCAAGTACAGTGCTCACCGCGACTTGCGGCACTGGTTCCTCTACTGGAGAGGTCAACTCTCTTCTATCTGCAGTCCTTCTATCGACTGCTCTTCTCTCTCTTTTACGCCGATCTACAACCCGTGATAGACAGCCTGAATCAGGCTTTAAGTATTGCCTCAAAATATGCTCCAGCTCTTGGCGCTCAATCGGTTTATTGAGAAAACCATCACACCCCACCAGCTTGAAAGATTCACGATGTTTCTGCATGACATTGGCAGTAAGCGCGACAATCGGCGTCTGCTTCCCCCCTTCTCGCAATCGCTGGGTCGCTTCAAGCCCATCCATCACTGGCATCTGCATATCCATCAAGATCAAGTCAAAATCACTATCAACAGCCATACTCACAGCCTCCTGCCCATTATTGGCAACCACCACCTCGGCCCCCATGGACTCTAAGATCTTCTCAGCCAACAACTGCAGCGCAGGCACATCTTCAGCAACCAGTACACGACCTTGATATGAAACTGAATACCCATCAACAGCTGTATGCTCGGTTTTATCACGTGCTGGATAAGCTGAATACTCACTCTCACGATAAGGTATCCGCAGTGTGAAGGTTGATCCCTCTCCTTCAACACTTTCCACCCTTATCGAGCCTCGCATCATTTCAGTTAAGTTGTTAGAGATATAAAGACCTAGTCCACTTCCTCCAAACTCACTAAAGGTTGATTGTTCTGCCTGCTCAAAACGCTGGAAAATCTTGTTCAACACATCAGGGCGCATACCAATACCACTATCCTTCACCTCAAAACAGAGCTGCTCCTGATCTTGAAAAATAGTCACAATGATGCATCCATATGGACTGGTAAATTTAAAGGCATTACCAATCAGGTTAATCAAAATCTGACCAATACGTTGCTGGTCTCCGATCAACTGATACTCCGCGTCAAACTCTTGAGTGACCCTATATTCAATATGCGCATCACGCGCTCGGATCAAAAAAAAGTGCTCCATCTGATGCGTCAATGAGGAGAGGTTATAGGGTGACTCATCGATAGAGAACTGCCCTGACTGCATTTTTGACATATCGAGAATATCATTGACGAGGGCCAGCTGAGAGCGGCCAGCCATCTGGATAGAGTGCACTAACTCTTCTCTCTCTTCAGCGATAAAGTCACGCCCCAACAGCAGTTCACTACAACCAATAATTGAGGTCAATGGTGTGCGCAACTCATGGCTCATCGATGCAAGAAACTCATCCTTGGCTAAATTTGCAGCCTCTGCAGACTCCATCGCTTCAAACATTTTTTCACCATACTGCACGGTCTCTTGCTGAACTCGCCCCAATATCTTAAAAAATAGGAAGAAGATCAGCAGACCACTGAAGGCACTGATGAAGGAGACCGTAATCAGAGTACGTTCAAAAGAGATGTGCTGTTTTGAGACATCCTGCACAACAATCAAATCTCCGACCTGTCGCTGAACAAAGTCCGATATGGGTATCACATTAAGCAGCGTGTGCAGCTCTCCTTCCTGATATTCGATAGAGAGTTCAGCATGCCTCTCATCACGATTCTCTTCACTCTGGTGCTGATTAATCAAAGACTTAATATTCACTGAGAGTTGATTCAAGGTGGTTGAAGCAACCACTCCCCTCTGCAGTAAGTCCCATCCAAATTTTTTGAAGGGACGAATTTTCTGTGCAATCTCCCACTGCTTCTGTTCTAGGTACTCTTTTCTAACCACTGCAAGCAGATTAACCGCATGACCATCACTGACCTTTTTAAGGATATGGCGAACATCCTGAGCCATCTCAATATAACCAATCAACTCTTCATGAAAATACCACGGCACCACCACCCTAACCCGCATGTTGCATAGGTAGAATCCGGCCAGAAAAATCTCTCCTTAAAACG
>JABGQL010000027.1 GCA_018648825.1 Gammaproteobacteria bacterium | reverse complement strand
ATTATATGGCGTATGCCGGGTTTGCCCCAGCTTTATTATGAAATATGCGGGCTAGCAAAAGAATTATCTCTAGCCGTTCTGGAAGAAGGCTGATCTATCTACCAGCTGTACGGAATTTTGCGTGATTAATAAAACAAAAGTGCTACCAAAGTGGTAGAATTCGCCCGCAAAAATTTTCAACCTTGACCCGCTCCATCAGCGGGTCGATTTTTATCTTTTGGAGAAAAAACAATGGCCATTGAGCGCACCTTTTCAATCATCAAGCCTGATGCAGTAGCCAAGAATGTAATTGGCAAAATCTACTCCCGTTTCGAGTCTAACGGCCTGAAGATCGTAGCCTCTAAGATGTTGCACCTGAGCCAAGAGCAGGCGGGTGGTTTCTACGCAGTACATAAAGAACGCCCTTTCTACAATGACTTGGTTGAGTTCATGACCTCTGGCCCAGTGATGGTTCAGGTTCTGGAAGGCGAGAATGCGATCGCTAAGAACCGCGAGATCATGGGTGCAACCAACCCTGCTGAAGCGGCAGAAGGCACCATCCGTGCTGACTTTGCTGAGACGGTAGATGAGAATGCGGTACACGGTTCTGATGCGCCAGAGACAGCAGCAGAAGAGATCAAGTACTTCTTCCCAGAAGGTGTTTGTGAGCGCACCCGCTAATCTACTCGGGCTTAACCGCACACAGCTAGAGGCCTTCTTCTCCGAACAGGGGGAGAAGGCTTTTCGCGCTTCTCAGGTGATCAAGTGGATTCATCAGCAGGGGGTCACTGACTTCCAACAGATGACTAACTTGAGTAAGGCGCTACGTGAAAAGTTGGAGCAGACTGCCGTGGTGGCGCTGCCGGAGGTGGTCGCAGACCGTCTTTCGGAGGATGGTACCCGCAAGTGGCTCTTCAAGCTGGAAGATGGCAATTCGGTCGAGACGGTATTTATCCCGGAAGATGGGCGCGGCACCCTCTGTATCTCTTCTCAGGTGGGCTGTACCCTCAACTGTACCTTCTGCAATACCGCGCAGCATGGTTTCAGTCGTAACCTCTCCTCTGCGGAGATCATCGCTCAGCTGTGGCTGGCAGATCGGTTATTGGGGCGTGAAGGCCCTGGTTCTCATCAGCGCGTGATCACCAATGTGGTGATGATGGGGATGGGTGAGCCGCTGCTCAATTTTGATGCGGTGGTCTCGGCGATGGAGTTGATGAAAGAGGACTTCGCCTATGGCCTCTCTCGTCGCCGCATTACCCTCAGTACTGCGGGCGTGGTGCCGATGATGGATAAACTCAAAGAGCAGTGCCATGTCAGCTTGGCAGTTTCACTGCATGCTACGAATGATGAGTTGCGTGATCAGATTGTACCGATCAACCAGAAGTACCCACTTAAAGAGTTGATTGCAGCGTGTCAACGCTATGTGGACGGCTCTCCACGTGCACGGGTGACCATTGAATATATTTTGCTGGGTGGAGTGAATGATCGCGATGAGGATGCTCGTGCGCTGATTAAATTGTTGAAAAATGTCCCATCCAAGATTAACTTGATCCCCTATAACCCCTATCCGGGGGGGCAGTATGAGCGCTCCACACAGAAGGCGATCGATCGTTTTCGTGGGCACTTGATGAAGGCGGGGTTGACTGCGGTCACTCGCAAGACCCGGGGGGAGGATATTGAGGCGGCGTGTGGTCAACTGGCGGGGCAGTTCAAAGATCGAACCCGACGCAGTCAGACGGTTGATGTGGCGTAAAAGTTACAGTCTGTTCGCGCTGCTACTCCTGTTTTCAGGATGTGCCTTGCAGCCGTTACAATCTCCCCATAGTGAGAAACAGCCGGAGCAAGTTGCGATACAGTTGGAGTTGGGGCTGACCTATCTGGAACAGGAACGGTTAGATTTGGCGCAAGGCGCTCTGCAAAAGGCCTTGAGTGCTATCGGCCCTCAAGCGCAGTTGGTGGGAGCAGAGGTGGGGCAGTGGCAACAGATCCACTATGGACTGGCGCTGATTTATCTGCGAAAAGAGGTGTACCAGCGCTCGGAGCACCATTTTATGCAAGCTTTGGTGCTAGAGTCCCCCTATCCGGAGGCAGCAAATGGCTATGGGGTGTTGCTCTGTCGTCAGGGGAGAAGAGCTGAGGCAGAGCTTCAATTTCAGCGGGCAATCAATAATCCGCAATACAGAACACCAGAGGTGGCTATGAATAATCGAAAGGCTTGTGGAGAAGAGCAGCGATGAGTGAAGCAGAGAATCAACAGTCGGCAGGAGGTATCCATATGGAGGATCACTCTGGGAGGTCGTTGGGAGAGCAGTTACGCCTCAAACGTAAAGAGAAGGGGGTGAATATTACCGATGTTGCTCACCATCTGAAGTTGGACCCAGAGCTGTTGCGAGCCTTTGAAGAGGAGCGTGATCCACCTCATGGTTTGCCAGAGGTCTACTGTAAAGGGTTCTTGCGCAGTTATGCCCGCTATCTGGGGGTAGAGATTCAACCGGGGCAGGTTAGAGCCTATCGAGTTTCTGAGTTGCAATCTGAAAAGGATCGTCCTGCATTTCAATCGCGACGTTCACTGTGGCCTTTTATTCTGCTTGCGGCGGTGGCGCTATTCTGGCTGGTGAGTGGGGGAGACCTCAATGGTTATAAGAGTCTGTTTACTGATGAAGCTGGTGAAGAGGTGGAACAGACGACTGCTGCACCAGTAGCAGAGCTGCCCAAGGCTGTTCCAACGGTAGTAGAGCCAGTAGAGTCTGTTGTGGAAGTGGAAAATCAAGAGCCGATTCAGGCTGAAGAGACGGTAGAGTCGGCCGAGCCAACGCCTGTTGTAGCAGAGTCTGAACCCGCTGCTGAAGCAGTCGAACAGCCTGACCAAACTGCAGAAACAGTAACCGAAGAGGTGGCTGCAGAAGCCCCTGTTCTTCCTGCCCCCATTGTGCCTGAACCTACTGTAACGCAGCCTACGCGCGGTACCGTTACCATTCGCTATATCGATAGCTCTTGGACACAAGTTACCGATGGTCTTGGGCGTGTACTGGTGAAAAGAACGTTGGATGCTGGGGCGGTTGAAGATTTTGAGGGGCCACTGCCACTGAAGGTTAATCTCGGAAACGCCATCGGTGTGCGGGTTCAGTTTAATAGCCAGCCGTTTGACCACCTCAACTATATCGATGACAACAACATTGCTCAGTTCGTGCTTGGAGGGGAGGAGTGATCCACACCCACGTGGTCAAGCGTAGAAAATCACGTCAAATTCAGGTGGGGTTGGTTGCGGTGGGTGGTGATGCACCGATCTCCGTGCAGAGCATGACCAACACTCATACGGCTGATGTGGCGGCTACTGTGGCACAGGTGCGGGCACTGGAGCAGGTAGGGGCCGATATCGTGCGTATCTCCATTCCCGATATGGAGGCGGCCGAGGCCTTTGGTGAGATTCGTAAACAGACCACAATGCCTCTGGTCGCGGATATCCACTTTGATCATAAGATCGCACTGCGTGTGGCTGATCTGGGGGTTGACTGTCTGCGCATTAATCCCGGAAATATAGGCAAAGAGGATCGGGTGCGTGAGGTCGTCGCCTCTGCACGAGACCACGGTATCCCGATCCGTATCGGTGTAAATGCGGGATCGCTAGAGAAAGATTTACAGAAGAAGTACAAAGAGCCCACCCCAGAGGCGATGGTGGAGTCTGCCATGCGCCATATCGACTATCTAGATCGGCTCGACTTCCAAGAGTATAAAATCAGCCTCAAGGCATCCGATGTGTTTATGACCGTCAACGCCTACAAACAGTTGGCCGGGCAGATTGAGCAGCCACTGCACCTGGGGATTACCGAGGCTGGAGGGCTGCGTAGTGGCTCGGTCAAATCCTCAGTGGGGCTGGGGCTGCTGTTGGCCGAGGGGATCGGTGACACCATTCGTGTCTCCTTGGCAGCAGATCCGGTGGAGGAGATTAAGGTGGGGTTTGATATTCTTAAAAGCCTTCACCTACGCAGTAAAGGGGTCAACCTGATCGCTTGCCCCTCCTGTTCTCGACAGAATTTTGATGTGATCTCCACCGTCAATGCCTTAGAGGAGCGGCTGGAGGATGTGATTGAGCCAATTGATGTCGCGGTGATTGGCTGTGTGGTCAATGGCCCTGGTGAGGCCAAAGAGGTGGCGGTTGCAGTCACTGGAGGGGAGCCTAATCTGGTCTATCTGGGTGGGGAGCCTAATCACAAGGTGGATAATGAAACCTTAGTCGATGAGCTGGAGCGCCAAGTACGGGCACAGCTGAAGAGCCGTCAGTGAATATGCTATGCTATCAATAGCATTGAAATGAGGCGATTATCATGGCACAACCTGCAGTTCAGCACGCAACGTATGAAGACCTATTGAGTGTCCCTGAAAATTTGGTAGCAGAGATTATCAATGGGCAGCTTTATACCCATCCACGACCAGCCCCTAAACACGCCATGGCATACTCTTCATTAGGGTATGAATTAACGGGACCCTTTGGTAGAAGAAAGGGTGGCCCAGGCGGCTGGTGGATTCTCGATGAGCCAGAGTTACATTTGGGAGAACACGTCTTAGTCCCTGATATAGCGGGTTGGCGTAAAGAGCGGATGCCGACTCTTCCGGAGACGGCTTGGTTTGAACTGGAGCCTGATTGGGTTTGTGAAATCCTCTCCCCCTCCACCGCGCGGGTGGACCGTATCGAGAAGATGCCCATTTATGCAGCCCAAGGGGTACAGTATATTTGGTTGGTCGATCCTGAGCTACGGACCCTGGAGGCCTTTGAAAATCGACAGGGGCAGTGGACGATGATCGCTGCTCTGGAGGAGGATAATCCAGTCTCCGTGCCCCCTTTTGATGCCATTACCTTTGATCTCTCTGTCCTCTGGGCAGATTGATTTTGAATTAGATTAACCTTGTAGAAAAGACGATATCCCAATGAGTGAAAAAATACAGTCCATTCGTGGAATGAACGATCTGCTGCCGGAAGAGTCCGGGCTGTGGCAGAAGGTAGAGCAGATTTTGCGCAGCAGCCTTAACGGCTACGGCTACCAAGAGATTCGTATGCCGATTGTGGAGAAGACCGATCTCTTCAAGCGCTCTATCGGAGAAGTGACCGATATTGTGGAGAAGGAGATGTACACCTTCGAAGATCGCAATGGCGATAACCTCACTCTGCGCCCAGAAGGGACTGCAGGCTGTGTACGTGCCGTGATTGAGAATGGGCTGCTACGCGGACAGGCCCAACGCCTCTGGTATACTGGACCGATGTTTCGCCATGAGCGCCCACAACGTGGTCGCTACCGTCAGTTTCACCAGTTTGGTGTTGAGGTGTTCGGGCTGGAAGGGCCTGATGTGGACGCGGAGTTGATTGCGATCTCTGCCCGTATCTGGAAGCAGTTGGGGATTAAAGAGGTTACGCTACAGCTCAACACCTTGGGCTCCACCGACTCTCGTGCACTCTACCGTGAGAAATTGGTTGCCTACTTTAAACAGCACTTGGATCAGCTGGATGAGGATAGCCTGCGTCGTCTAGAGAGTAATCCACTGCGTATCCTCGATAGTAAAAACAGCGATATGGCCGCACTGATTGCCGCAGCTCCTGTACTGGAGGATTCGCTCGATGAAGCGGACCGTGCTCACTTTGAGCAGTTGAAGGCATCACTTGATCAGATGGGGATCAGCTACGAAATCAATCCACGGCTGGTGCGTGGTCTCGATTACTATGGGCGTACCGTATTTGAGTGGGTCACTACACTGTTGGGCGCACAAGGGACGATCTGTGCCGGTGGGCGCTATGATGGGCTGGTCGATCAGATCGGTGGCAAGGCGACCCCCGCAGTCGGTTTTGCCATGGGGCTGGAACGGCTGGTTGAGCTGATGAAAGAGCAGGATGATTTTGAGTATGCTGCTGCACCTGATGCCTATCTGGTGTTGGCGGGTGAGCAGGCAGCCACTGCTGGACTGGCGCTGGCTGAGCAGTTACGCAGTGCGCTGCCTGAACTGCAGTTGGTTACCAATCTGGGCGGTGGGAGCTTCAAAGCACAATTTAAACGAGCAGACCGTTCGGCTGCCCGTTTTGCGTTGGTGGTGGGGGATGATGAGTTGGAGCAGGGAACGATGACCGTAAAAGATCTGAAAGGGGAGCTAGAGCAGCAGACTCTTTCAATTCAGGGTGTAGTCGATCTGCTCTCCAGTTATAATTAAATACTGTTTTTGTAACCATAGAGAACCGAGAACGCACAGAGAGTCAGTGAAAGCTCTCTGCGTTCTTGGTTCTTTGTGGTGAATATGGGTTATAGAAGGATAATGTGATGGAAATTAATACAACCGATCAAGACGAAATTGAGCAGATTAAGGCGTGGTGGAATGAGAATGGCACCTCTCTGGTGGTGGGTGTGGCAGTCGGTTTAAGCCTGCTGTTTGGCTGGAAAGGGTGGCATCAATACGTCGATAGTCAGGGTATGGCGGCTTCGCAGTACTTTGAACAGATGCAGGGTGCATTGATCCAAGGTAATAAAGAGAAGGCATCTACCGTTGGTGGTCAGCTGTTGGATCAATACCCTGGCACCATCTACGCTGCTAATGGTGCGCTGGGGCTGGCTGCGATGCAGGTAGAGCAGAGTGATACTGCTGCGGCACGGGTCCACTTTCAATGGGTGTTAGAAAATAGTAGCTATGATTCGCCACGTGAGTTGGCGCGTCTGGGTATGGCTCGAACCTATCTGAGTGAGGGCGATGCAGAGCAGGCGCTCAAACAGTTGATGCAAGATCAAAGCGGAATCTATGGCTCTCATTTTAATGAGGTAAAGGGTGATGCACTGCGCAAGAAGGGAGATCATGCGGCTGCACAGTTGGCATACGCCGAGGCGCTGCAACTGGCTGACTCGATGGATGCCCGTCGTGATCTGTTGGAGATGAAGCTGGCTGAGGTGTCTCCATAATGGGGGGGACTTTGCGCTCTTCTGCACTGCTACTGGCGGTAGGGCTGCTCTCTGGCTGCTCTACCGTAACCGATACTGTCGATAACTGGATGGGCAGTGGAACATCAGACCGTTTTGCGCCAACCAAGCTGGAAGCCTTTAAGGCCGAGGTTGCCCCACTGATCGTCTGGGACCAATCCATTGGCTCTGGTACTGATGGTCTGGTTGTCAAACTCAACCATCAAATTGTTGAAAATCGACTCTATGTAGCTGAGGTAGATGGAGCAGTGAAAGCCGTCGCACTGCCCTCTGGCGATGCCGTCTGGAGTGTGAGCTTGAGCGAGCGAGTGATGAGTGGGGTTGCGGTAGGGAAGAAAAGTCTCTATGTCGGAACCGAGTCAGGCCGCTTGATCGCACTGGATCGCCAACACGGCAAGGAGCAGTGGTCGGCTAACCTGCTGAGTGAAATTTTGGCCCCGGCTGCAGAGGCCTCCGGCATTGTGGTCGTGCGTACCGCAGATGGTAAGTTAAGCGCGCTGAATAGTGAGAATGGTAGTGTGCTCTGGAGCTATGAGCGTGAAGTGCCTGTGTTGACCCTGCGTGGTACCGGCTCCCCTCTTATCGTGGGTGATCGAGTTTATGCAGGGTTGGATAGTGGTGAAGTGGTCGCACTCTCACTGCAAGATGGACGTGAACTGTGGCTCAAGTCAGTGACCGCCGCGCGTGGGCGTACCGAGATCGAACGTATGGTCGATATCGATGCAACCCCCATCGTCGCAAATGGTGCACTCTACGTGGTGGGTTATCAGGGCAACCTTGTGGCGCTGGATGCCGAGCAGGGTGAACTGCTATGGAAACGTAAATTGAGCGGACTCAATGCACCGGCGGTGAATGGGCAACATCTCTTTGTCTCTGATCAGAGTGGAAATCTCTGGGCCTTTGATCGCAACGATGGCAGTGCACTGTGGAAACAGGATAGCCTAGTTAACCGTGCGCCCACCACGCCACTGCTGGATGGTCCGCACCTGGTTGTAGGCGACAGTGAAGGGTATCTCCACTGGATAGCCGTAGAGGATGGCCGTTTTGTTGGTCGTACTCAAGTCGATAAAGCGGGTGTTGCTGCCCCAGTATTAGACTATGGCGAGGCCGTGGTCAGTTACAGTGAGGGTGGAAAGCTCTCTCTGATTACCCCTTAGATTACCCTTTAGGTTTTTCATTTATTACCCCTTCACCGAGAGTTAGCGTCATGGTTCCTGTAGTTGCTTTAGTGGGTCGTCCCAATGTGGGGAAATCGACCCTGTTCAACCGTCTCACCGGAACCCGTGATGCATTGGTTGCAGACCTTCCGGGGCTGACCCGCGACCGTCAATACGGTATGGCACAGTTTGATATGGGGGGCGAAGAGGGGAGTCGCCGCTATATGGTTGTGGATACTGGGGGTCTCAGTGATGACCCAGAGGGGATCGAGACTCTGATGGAAGAGCAGGTCTGGATCGCCATTGAAGAGGCTGATACTGTGCTGTTCTTGGTGGATGGACGTGGTGGTTTGACCGCGGCTGATGAGATGATCGCCAACCGTTTGCGCCGATTAGAGAAACCGGTTCATCTGGTGGTTAACAAAACCGAAGGGCTGGATGAGGATATCGCCAATGCGGAGTTCTATGCCATGGGGCTGGGGCAGCCACTGGCGATCTCTTCTGCCCATAACCACCGTATCTCTGCGTTGATGGAGTGCGTGTTAGAACCTTTTCCTGAAGATGAGCAGGATGAAGAGGAGGAGGGGCGGGATATCCGTGTAGCCGTAGTCGGTCGTCCCAATGTGGGGAAATCTACCCTGATCAACCGCCTTATTGGTGAGGATCGTGTGCTCGCCTTCGATATGCCGGGTACCACCCGTGACAGTATTGAGGTGCCGTTTGAAGAGGATGGACGTAGCTATAAACTGATTGATACAGCGGGTGTGCGGCGTCGTGGCAAGGTCCACGAAACCGTTGAGAAGTTCAGTGTGATCAAGGCATTTCAGGCGATAGAGCAGTCCAATGTGGTGGTGATGGTGATGGATGCCCGTGAAGGGATGACAGATCAAGATGCCACCCTGCTGGGGATGGTGATCGACTCAGGACGTGCCATGGTCATCGGCTTTAACAAGTGGGATGGGATGGAGGCCTCGGATCGCCAGCGTAACCTCGATGAACTGGAGCGTCGTCTTCACTTTATCGACTATGCGACCACCCACACCATCTCGGCACTCCACGGCAGTGGTATTCGAGATCTCTTTGCCTCGGTTAACCGCGCCTACCGTGCGGCTCGCAAGGAGCTGAAGACCCCAGAGTTGACCCGAGTGCTGGAGCAGAGTGTTGAGTCACACCCGCCACCACTGGTGCATGGTCATCGTATCAAAATGCGTTACGCTCACCAAGGTGGACAGAACCCACCGCGTATTGTTATTCATGGTAACCAGTTACAGTCGGTACCCAATGCCTATCGCCGTTATCTGATGAAACAGTTCCGTAAGGCCTTCCGTCTAGATGGGACTCCGATTCGCCTGGAGTTTAAAACCACCTCTAACCCCTATGCGGGGCGCAAAAATACCCTGACGGAACGACAGGTGAAGAAACGTCAGAGATTGAAGAACTTCACCAAACGTAAGTAGTGGGTGCTACAGAAAAAGCGTGGTACCTCTATCTGTTGGAGTGTGAAAACGACTACCTCTACTGTGGTATCTCCACGGATGTGGAGCAGCGTTTCCAAAACCATCAGCAGGGAAAAGGGGCGAAGTTTACCCGTATCAACCGCCCCATTCGAATTCTTGGGGTAGAGCGGTTCGGCAACCGTAGTGAAGCCTCAATAGCAGAAGCGCAATTGAAGAAGCGGCCTAAACCAAAAAAGTTGGTTTGGGCAGAGCTACACAACAATTATTGGTGCAATTAGTCGCATATTCCCTCTACCTGTTTGAGTCAGTTTTGGTATGATTGCCGCGTTCAATTTATGGTCCACCGCATTGGTCCCCTCGCAATGAACTGTTGTTTACTCCGTCAGGCCCGGAAGGGAGCAGCGGCAGCAGCAAACTCATGTGCCGGGGTGTGGCTGGTGTGGTAGACCACCTTATTTTATCATTCAGGTGTGACCTGAACGATTAAAGCCCCCAGCCCTTCATTACATAAAACTCAATGTCCTATCAAGTTTTAGCCCGCAAATGGCGTCCCCGTAACTTTAGTGAAATGGTGGGGCAGGAGCATGTACTGAAGGCGCTGATTAATGCACTAGATCGAGATCAACTGCACCACGCTTATCTCTTTACCGGTACCCGAGGGGTTGGTAAGACCACTGTAGCGCGTATCTTCGCCAAATCACTCAACTGCGAAACTCACGGTGTTACCGCAACCCCTTGTGGTGAGTGCAACAGCTGTCGAGAGATTGATGAGGGGCGTTTTGTTGATTTGATTGAGGTCGATGCGGCCTCCCGCACCAAAGTAGATGAGACCCGCGAGCTATTGGATAACGTGCAGTATATGCCGAGCAAGGGGCGCTACAAGGTCTACCTGATCGATGAAGTGCACATGTTCTCCAACCACAGCTTCAATGCACTGTTGAAGACACTGGAAGAGCCACCGCCTCATGTGAAGTTTTTATTGGCAACAACGGACCCACAGAAGTTGCCAGTGACCATTCGTTCCCGCTGTCTGCAGTTCAACCTTAAACGTATTCCACAGCAGATGATCGAGAGCTATCTTGATGAGCTGATGTCGCGTGAAAGTGTAGAGCGAGAGCCACAGGCGATTGCCCCCATTGCCCGGGCTGCAGAGGGGAGTATGCGTGATGCACTCAGTCTGCTGGATCAGGCGATCGCCTTTGGTGGAGGTACGTTGCGTGCGGAAGAAGTGGCCACGATGCTGGGTACCATTGAACAGCGTCAGCTGATTGAGATTGTTCAAGCATTGATCCAGAAAGATGGGGTTGCACTGTTACAGCAGGTGGAGCTGTTGGCGGAGAAGGCGGTAGACTTCAGTGCCGTGCTGGTTGAGTTAATTGCTCAACTGCACCAGATGGCCCTGATTCAGATGGTGCCTGGTATTGCCGAAGAGCGGGGAATTGACGCAGAGTGGAGTGTGTTGTCAGAGCAGCTCTCCCCTGAAGATCTGCAGCTCTTCTACCAGATAGCGCTGACAGGACGCAAAGATCTACCGATGGCAGCCACCCTCCGCAGTGGTCTGGAGATGGTGCTGTTGCGGATGTTGGCGTTTCAGCCAGTGACAGGTCAAGCCGCAGCCGTAGCGCCAGTGGCACAACGACAGCCAAAACAGCAACCACCTCAGAGAACGGCAGCTCCTCCTACAGCAGTTACACCGCAAGCTGTAGCAGCGGCGGCACCAACCTCAGCCTCAATGCCTACCTCAGCTTCGATATCAAATTCCAGTGCGGATGGGGGTTCAGACTCTTGGGAGCAGATGATCCCCGCATTAGGGCTGGGTGGATTGGCAAAACAGGTAGCCCAGAACTGTCTGCTCAAACAACGAGAGGGGTTGAAGGTGGTGTTGGAGATTGCAGAGAAGAGTGGCTCTCTGCTCAATGCCCGTTCCGAAAAACAGATTCGGGATGCGCTCTCCAGCCACTTGGGAGGAGAGGTCAACCTCACCTTTGTGGTCGCTAACAGTGCGCAGCTTGATACCCCCGCAGCACGTGCCGAACAACGTGCCGATGATGCGCGTTCAGAGGCGGTCAACGTAATTCAGCAAGATGCAGATTTTCAGTCGCTGGTCTCCACCTTTGATGGCTCCGTCGTCGAAGGCTCGATAGAGCCAGTGACAAAACCAAACTAGATCTATTAATGGAGTAAATGATGAAAGGTGGACTTGGTGGCCTGATGAAGCAGGCGCAGAAGATGCAAGAGAGTATGCAACAGGCTCAGGAAGAGCTTGCCAATATGGAGGTGGTTGGGCAATCTGGTGGCGGTATGGTACAGATCACCATGACAGGTCGCCATGAGGTGCGCCGTGTCGAGATCGACCCTTCCCTGATGGAGGATGACAAGGAGATGTTGGAAGATTTGATTGCGGCGGCGATCAATGATGCCAGCCATAAAATAGAAGATACCAATAAAGATAAGATGTCTGGTATGACTGCTGGTTTGGACCTTCCTGCTGGACTCAAGCTCCCCTTCTAAACGTATGTCGTTAATCGATGAGTTGATCGACGCGCTACGCTGCCTGCCCGGTGTTGGGGCCAAGTCTGCCCAGCGTATGGCCTACCATCTGTTAGAGCGAGACCGTGAAGGTGGGCGGCGTATGTCTCAAACTATCAGCAGAGCGATGGAGCGGGTGGGGCATTGCCAGCGTTGCCGTACCTTGAGTGAGACAGCACTGTGTAACCAGTGCGCCAATCCCAAAAAAGATGACAGCCTGCTCTGTATTGTAGAGAGCCCCATGGATGTGGTGGCGCTGGAGCAGTCGGCCAGTTATCGTGGACGCTACTTTGTATTGATGGGCCACCTCTCGCCACTGGATGGGATCGGGCCAAAAGAGCTGGGGCTGGATTTACTGGAGCAGCGCCTTGCCTCTGGTGAGGTGACAGAGGTGATACTCGCAACCAATCCAACCGTAGAGGGGGAGGCGACAGCCCACTTTATTAGTGAGATGGCGCGTGCCAAAGGGGTAAAGACCACCCGTATTGCTCATGGTGTCCCCTTGGGTGGGGAGTTGGAGTATGTTGATAGCGGTACTTTAGGGCATGCCATAGCGGGTCGACAGGCCTACTAAATGAGTGCTAACGCTCGCTAATCAATAGTTGGTAGTTCTCAAAACGTGCTGCGGAGATCTCACCAGACTCAACCGCAGCATTGACCGCACAGCCGGGTTCACTCAGGTGACGACAGTTGCTGAAGCGGCACTCCCCACGGTAGTTGTCAAACTCCATAAAGCCGTTGCGGATGGTCTCTTCGTCTAGGTGCCACAGCCCAAACTCGCGAATGCCTGGAGAGTCGATCAGTGTGCCGCCATCGGGTAATGCATAGAGAGTTGAGGCGCTGGTGGTATGTTTGCCTTGGCCGATCCCCTCTGAGAGTGCACCAACGGTGATCTCTTCATCAGGCAGTAGCGCCTGAATAATAGAGGATTTTCCCGCGCCTGAAGGGCCAACCAGCACACTGCTGTGCCCCTGCAGTTGCTCTCTTAGCCGATCCAGACCGTGTGCCTCGGTGGTGGAGGTCCAGAGTAGCGGCAGAGGCAGCTGTTGGTAGTGCGCCAGTTGCTGCTCCAACAGGGTTTTCGCCTCATCATCTAACAGATCCACCTTGTTGATCACCAGTAGGGCAGAGATCTCATTGGCGGCAGCAGCTACCAGAATACGGTCAACCTGCAGTGGGTCAATTCCCGGTTCGGATGCCGTGACTACCAGAATCTGATCGATATTGGCCGCAATCGGCTTATTGCGCTGATTAAAAGGGTCGGGACGGGTTAATAGAGAGTCTCTGCTCTCTAGCGCTGTAATCACCCCTTCGCCTTTTGAGGTGCTCTCCCACCCTACGTGGTCCCCAATGGCGAGTGCAGGGAGCTTCTTACGCTGAGCACAGCGGACCCATTTTCCACCATCTATGGGTTGGACCAGCAGACGGTTTCCCTTGCGGGTAACGATCTGCCCTCTCTCGCTCTTGCTCATGTTACGGCTTCAGGTGATAGAACTCCTGGTTCATGTACTCTATGACCTCTTCTTGATCTTCTGGGAACCAGTCTGCCCCTTTACCGGTATTGGTGATGCACATGCTGACCATACGCTTAAGTCCGCTGAAATCGGTTACCTTGCCCTTGGCTCCACGGGTATAGACCTCTGTGCTGTGGCACCCCATGCACTCAGGATCATGCAGCTCTTTACCATTTTCAGGGTCCGCCCATACAGCGGTAGCGGTGGTTGATAGCAGTAAAATCGGTAGTAGTTTTCTCATCTCTATTTTTCTCTCTGTTCCAAATGTGCAATGCGCACAGGTGCGGGCGGGTGTGAATCGTGATAGGCAGAGTATAGCCAGTCTGGGGTTACGGTGGAGGCATTCTCTCGATAGAGTGCAGCCAGTGCGGTGATCAAATCTTTTGCTGCGGTATGTTCAGCGGCAAAATCATCGGCCTCAAACTCATGCTTTCTGGAGTAGGCTGCCATCATCGGTTGTAACCAGAAGGTGAAGGGGGCAGAGGCGGTGAGGAAGAGCACCAGTGCGGCATGGTGTGAGGGGGTATCCATCCCCAGCCCTTGATAGAACCAAGGTTGCTCAATCAGCCAACCCAGTATTGCCAGTGAGAAGAGTGTAGTTGCCGCACCGAGTAACAGGCGCTTCTTGATATGATTGTTGTGGAAGTGTCCCAACTCATGGGCCAGTACCGCAAGAACTTCCTCTTCACTGAGAGTCTCCAGTAGCGTGTCATAGAAGACGATACGGCGCTTCTTTCCCAATCCGGTAAAGTAGGCGTTGCCGTGACCAGAGCGTTTGGAACCATCCATTATAAAGATCCCGTCGCAATCAAATCCCGCCTGTTGTAGCAGTGCCTCAATACGGTTGGCGAGATTCTCATTTTCGAGCGGACTAAATTTATTGAAGAGCGGTGCAAGGAAGGTAGGCCAAGCCCAGATCATCAGCAGGGTAAAGCCCATCCATACAGCCCATACCTGTAGCCACCAGTAGGGGGAGGCCAGCCCCATCAGCCAAAGAATTACCCCAACAAAAGGGGCACCGATCAGTAGCAGTAACAGAAACTGTTTACCTAGATCGCCAATATAGGTGGCGCGGGTGGTGCGGTTAAAGCCAAACTGTGCCTCTAGTATAAAAGTACGGTAGAGTGAGAATGGGAGTTCCAGCAGGGTGCCAATGAGCATCAGTGAGAGGATAAAGCCAACCCCCAGATAGAGTGGCTCGAAGCCGAATCCACGCCATAACTGATCCAGCCACTGCAAACCACCGCCCAAGGTCCAAGCCAGTAGCAGTACCGTACCGTATAGCAGCTCAATCTGTCCCAGTTTTTGACGGGCTGTGGTGTAGTCGGCCGCCTTCTGGTGTGCCTCTAGTGTAAGGTTGTCACTGAAGTGTTCAGGCACAGTAGGGCGATGTTGTTGTACAGAGCGCACCTGACGGGCTGAGAGCCAAAGCTCCAGCAGCAGATGAATGGTGACCATAATGACGAATAGTGCAGAAAAAAGAGTGACTGGTTCCAAGAGGGGTTCCTGTTAGGTTTTGTTACAATGGTCCCATGATACAGGGCAATGAGAGCTGAGAGAATATGGACGAGAATAATCTAATTTGGGTGGATCTGGAGATGACGGGGTTGATTCCAGAAACCGATACCATTATCGAGATCGCCACCATCATCACCAATGCTGATTTGGAGATTCTGGCCGAGGGGCCGGTGTTTGCCATTGCGCAGCCAGAGTCGTTGATTGCCGGGATGGATGAGTGGAATACCAAGACCCACGGAGAGTCCGGGCTGGTACAGCGTATGCGTGAAGAGGGTGTGACCATGGCTGAGGCGGAACAGAAGACGTTGGAGTTTGTGCGTCAATATGTACCGGAACGTGCCTCCCCGATGTGTGGTAACAGCATCTGTCAGGATCGCCGTTTTATGGCGCGTGAGATGCCTACTTTAAAAAGCTATTTCCACTACCGTAACTTAGATGTGAGTACCCTCAAAGAGCTGGCAAAACGTTGGAAGCCAGAGCTGCTGGATCAGTTTACCAAGCAGGGGGCGCATACGGCGTTGGCAGATATTCGTGAATCGATTGATGAGATGAAGTTCTATCGAGAGCACTTTATTCGGGGATAGTAGGTCCTGTTTAAAAAACACTCTCCTCAATCAAGGCTCCAGCCAATACACGCCACAGCCACTGCAAGAAACTCTCACGCGCCCCTTCGATCAGCACCACTCCACTCTCACGCCACTGCGGAGAGGGCATCTCAATAGCTGTAGAGAAGGTGAGTTGGTAAATGCTTGACTCAGGGGTGGGTTCTCCCTGTCGGTTCTCATAGACCGGAATAATCCCCTTTTGGGTTGAACCCAGCTCAGCAAAAGGGAGCCGTGCTGTCGATGAGGTGGCAATCTGTTGCAGTGTCAAAGAGAGAGGGGGAGTAGGCTGGTTGTTGGAGACCCATCGAGCCTTGGCCCCGATATGAATACGTGAAAGATCACCCTGAGTAATAAACCCCACTACACGACTGCCCTGTAGGGGGCGAATGGTGGTGAGCAGCTGGTCTTTAGAGACCGTCTGTTGCCGCTGAATGGGGAGTTGATTGGTGACCACTCCACTGCGTGAGGGGTGGAGGGTTAAGCGCTCAATTCGAGCCTGAATGGTCTGTAACTCAACCTTGAAGTGCTTCAACTCTTGTTGCAGAGTAATGTGATCTTCGGTGGTGGTTAACTGTCGATTCAGCCGTTTCAGCACATCGTCATATTCAATCTGTTTGCGTCGTAGCTCACTGTTCAGTGGAGCTGACTCCAAGGTAATGATTGTCTGTTGCGGGGTGACAAGATCACCCGGAGAGATCTCAAGCCGTTTGACTGTTGCATCCTCTGGGGCGTAAACCGACTCCAGTTCAGTAGCCACCAAAACGGCAGGAACTTGAATGCTATTTTTCCAGGGGATGACACCTAGTAGTAGCAGAGAGAGTGTCAGTGCCAAGGTGCGCAGGGTCTGTCTATTTAATCTCATCATGCCTTTATGGTGCCACCAGATTTTCATTTCAGAGTAGATGGGAAGAAGGATAAACCAGATGATCTCAACAGCGAAGAGTAGAATGCCGAGTACCTTGAAGGTGAAATGGTAGACCAGTAGGGCGATCCCCAGAAATAGAAAAAAACGGTAGAGCCAGGTAAACCAGGCGTAGCCGATAAACAGTGATGTTCGGTGGCTGCTGATCTGTTCCGGTCTGCTGTGGTTGAATCCAAACAGTAGTTCCCGCAGTTTCCAGCGCCCCAGAGCAAAGGCACGGGGTTGTAGGTTGGGGGCCTGTAACCAGTCGGATAACGCAAAGTAGCCATCAAAACGCATAAAAGGGTTGAGATTGATCATCGCGGAGGTGATCCAACTGGTACTGGCAACAAAGAAGGCGGCGGTCTTGAAAGGGCCTTCGGGCAATATCCCCCAGAGGAAGGTTGCCAACAGTGCAAGGTGTAGCTCCATCTTCACCCCAGCAAAGACAATCCTCAATCGATCCTTGTGGTTGTTCAGCTTCCATGCATCGGTGGTGTCGGTGTAGAGCACGGGAAACAGCACCAGAAAGGCGACCCCCATTGAGGGAACACGACACTGGAGCTGCTTTGAGGTATAGGCGTGGGCCAGTTCATGGAGTGACTTGATCACCATCAGAGTGACCGCGTATAGCCCCAGCCCTTGCCAAGAGAAGAAGTGGTCAAAGGTGTGGGTGAAGGCCTCCCACTGTTGTAGAACGATCAATACTCCGGCCAACCCCAACAGTTGAATGGCTCGATGCAGCTTGCGGTTAAACAACGGTTGGAGATGCTCTAGTGTACTGCTGAGGAAGTAGTCTGGTTTCCAGAGAGGAATGCGGATGAACAGATAGTTGTGAATCAACCAGCTGAACCACTGTTTCTGGCCCTTATTAAAGTCCTGTTCCAGCCGCTCAATGGCTGCCTCTGCGCTTGCTTCAGTCAGGTGTGAGCGAGTGAAAAAGTCGACCAGCTGTAGCAACTCCTCCTCCGTGACATCAATATCTCTGGTGCTGGCCTGTTCCAGCAGTTGCTCTGTAGAGAGGTGTGGCTGCCACAGCCCTAGCAGTTGGATGGTAGGGAGGCTAACTTGAAAATAGCGGTTACGTAGTGGGTCGTAGATCAACCATACAGGTTCCCCCTGTTCATTGCTTTTTCCCTCTTTGATCTGTAGATCTTGTCGCAGTGGAGGGAGCTGTAGCGATTGTGGCTCCATCCACTACCAGCCCAGCCACTGGCGCAGTGCCGTAATCGGACGGCGGAACAGGTAATAAAAGAGTGAGACCTCTTCTCCGTAAATCTTGGCAGAACCCTGTAGGCCAATCCGCGGCGGGTTGTTGTGTTCACTCAATTGAGCAATGATATGGTAAGCAACCGTACCATCGGGGGTGGTTACGGGTTCGTAGGAGGCGTGTTCGGTGATTGCATGGAGTGGGTGGAGTGGATCGATATCAAGAAAGACCTTCACTGGGGTACCCTGCTGCAGAGTGATGGCATCACTCACCGGCAGCAAGATACGAACCTTGACGATATCGGGATTGGCTACCTTCAAAATTGCCTCGCCAGTATTGACAGGGCGGCCTTTCCACCGCTCTACCTCATCAATGATAGCAATACCCGCTTGTGAAGAGGTGATAGTTGCCTGCTGTAGGCGGTAGCGGGCATGCCCTACAAGCTCTTGATGGAGTGCTACCTCTGCCTCTAACTCAGACAGTGAAGACTTGGCTGAGGTGTCCAGAAAACTGGCCTGTCGGATCTTCAATAGACGGGCCTCTGAGACCGCCAGCTTTCTCTCGGCAATGGTCAACTCACTAGAGAGGTCTGAACTCTCCAGTGATAAGAGTAGATCACCATTGTTGACTGCCTGGTTGGGCTGGATTTGGATCTCATCAACCACCGCATTGAATGGGGCTGTCACCACAAATGGTTGGTGTGGAATCACCTCACAGGGGGCAATGGCCGTCAATGAAACCGGTAAGAACAGTGTGGCAGCCACTACAATGAGCGCTGCAACTCCCCAACGTTTTGCCTGTAAACCTTCCCATTGCCTCCCTCTATGAGTAGAGAGGGCTTGCGTGCAGTGTGCAAAGGAGCGGCCTACATGCTCCAGTTGTGGCAGAAGATCTTCACCCCATGGTTGGTTGCCCCCCAGAATCAGTGTATATCTCTCCCCAATGGGCAACAGCAGTAAAAATTGTGGGGCAATTTGCACCCACTGTTGTTGCAGTGCAACGGGCATATCCTGAGGTGTGACTTGAAAAGGGGGGAATTCTCCCCTTGGTTCCAAGCTCTTTTCCAGGTGGTTTGCCAGTGCCTCATGCCACTGAACAAATGGTGTGGTTCTATCGATGTCGGGGAGGTTGGCAAGCGCCTCGACCTGCAGCTTTTGGGTGGATACACTCTTTTTTAGCAGGATAGCCTGTTGATAGGGGGCCACCGTCTTGGTCTGATTGACCAAGGTATAGTAGAGTGACTTGAGGCTAGATCAGGAAAAAAAGAGCTGTTCCAGCTGCATCAGTGAGGAGGTGGACATAATGATCGCTTTGGATAAGGGGGCTATCCCGCATATTTCATAATAAAGCTGGGGCAAACCCGGCATACGCCATATAATTCAA
>JABGQL010000158.1:1865-19369 GCA_018648825.1 Gammaproteobacteria bacterium | reverse complement strand
TGGGAGTGCCTGTGTTTGGGCGCGAGAATCACAATCTAACCTTATTCGTTAGGCATTTTTATGAAGCCCACTTCATTTGTAATTTTCTATGATTAACTGTGCAATCTCGTAAATATAGATTTATTAGAGTCTGATATGGTATTCCAGACTCCTCTGCTAATGATTTAAAATATTCAACTGACTCACAATCAACACGCATTGTGATTGGTTGCTTAAGATATTTTGTGTAAGGATTTTTAACCCCTTTCATTTTCGAGAAATCATAATGATTTTTCATTTTCTTTCACTCCAATAGAACTTAGACTCTTCTCTGTCAGCTTTTCTTGCAGATATGATTCTGACTATTGTTTCCTCTTCTCTGTAACAATGACAAATAACCAATTCTTTAGATTTGAAATCAGTACCTAAAAGAAGAAATCGGTCTTCTGCTTCTGAATGCTCTGGATCATAAAATTGAATAGCATGTTCATCATAGAAAACAGTGCGGGCCTCTTCAAAAGAGACCCCGTGCTTCTTGATATTGCTCTGATCTTTTTTGTTATCCCACTCAAACTTTATCTGCTTCATACGTACAGTGTACTTACACGGACAACAAAGTCAAGAAGACGGCTTTTTCTAGCCTAACTCCTTCTAGGATAAACTTGAGTACGTGCAGATTGTCTTCGAGGTGCTTTGGCGGGATTGTGAAAACCAAGCTGCGTGTGTCGACCAACCCACTTCGGTGTTACTGGTGATGGTATGGGGTGTTGCCTACCATATTAGAGACATGATGCGTGACTGTCGAGCTAGAATACGTTAGGGGATCTATGAATAGGTTTGGGTTATTTTAACCGGGCCGTCCATCAATACGAGGGCGTACCAGCATCATCAGATAGCGTTGTGCAAAGATAGCAAAGGTTGTAGCCCACAGTAGTTGAGAGATTAGCATCCAGGTCATGGAGAGACTGGGTAGCAGCAGGGGCAGCAGTACCCGCACTACAGCACCAGCGGTCAATAGTCCAAAGATCAGATTCAGCCCCTCTGGTGGGTTAAATACGCTACGACCAGTATGCCCCAGAATGACACGCGCCATCATCCCTATGGTGACGGTGCCGACAGCGCCATAGGTAAAGGCGTGTAGTGCAATAAATGGGGAGATGAGACCGATGCTGGAGAGAGCCTTGAAGAGGAAGCCCAGAATTAGCCAGCCATAGCCAGCCATCAGTATCCAGAGTAGTGGTTTCTGCCAGATCTCTGGGGTGTACCAGTTGTAGAAACGTATGCCATGAATCAATAGCAGCACTACCGCCAGTAGCCCTACACTCCAGTGTTGTGGCAGAAACAGGTCGGCCAGTGCAAATAGCAGAAACATAACCAGGCTGGAGAGGTCGAGCAATTTGGAGTTTTTCAGTGTGATCTTCTCTTCCTTTCGGGTGGCGTTGATGCCGTTCTCGATAAAGAAGGGGAAGACGCGTCGCCCTAGTGTCAGCACCAGTGCCAGAATTAGGTAGGTTGCACCATAGAGTCCAATGCGCTCGCCCCCCTCAATCTGCTTGAACATGCCGAGATAGAAGACCAGATTACAGACGAACACCAAAATAAGCTTGGAGGTGAAGACACGAATCTGATCCCATTGACGTGCCTTGTAGAGGGGGTGGGTCACTGCAAGGGTGAGGCCGAAGAGGAACACCACGTCAAAAAAGGCCACCATCATTAGCGTGGTGCCGGGTAGCCAAGGCAGAATCCGAGCCAGCGCCCAGCAGCCAAAGAGTAGTGCCAGTGGGGTAAAGCGCAGGGTCTGTACTCCGGTCCAGTTCATACTGGCGGTGAGTAGAAAACCAGCAATGACGGCCATGCCGTAGCCAAAGACCATCTCATGACCGTGCCACCAGAAGGGGTTGCCCCACTGTTGAATGGCTGAGGGGGTCCACTCCAGATTATAGGCCAGCGCCCATAATAGAACGGCAGCTATGCTATAGAGGGTAGCGCCAAGGAAGAAGGGGCGAAATCCGAGCTGGAATAGTGCAAAGGGAGGGGGGGCATCGGAGGGTTGTTCAATGTTTAAAATCATTGTCTTCAGTCTAGGTGGTGGTCCCGTCCTCTCCCAGCCACTGCAGTCGCGCCTGTAGTTGATTGTCATCTGCTGATGCAATCTGTTGCAATACTACGCTGTCTGCAGGTGCTGCCTGTAGTGTCACTACCATCTCCAATAACTCATCACGGCGGAAGAGGTGGATCTGCAGTGTGCTACCCGGTGCCCGGTTATAAAGTGCACTTTTTACGCTGCCCTCAGTGGCCTGTAATTGATCTAGAGCAATAATACGGTCTCCAGCAGAGATTCCGGCCTGTTGTGCCGGGCTGCTGTCCGTGATCCGTAGCACCTCCAGCCCTCCCTCTGCAGCTTTGAGGCTGGCACCGAGCCAGCACTGTGGCAGGCTCTCTTCGCTTATTCCGCCCTTGTCTTTGTTAGAGGTGGTGGGGCGTAGCTGCCAATCGATGCCGAACTGTTGTAGCAGAGGTTCAATCAACAGGGGTTCGGTACTGTAGAGTGCCGACTGTAGAAAAGAGAGCTCTCCCCCCGCTGTTTCTCGACAGAGATTTTCAATGGTCTCCTCCTCTGTACCTACTCCACTCTTCCCATGCTGTTGCCACAGCTGCTGCATGACCTGCTGTAGTGAGGCCTGATGTTGTGTCTGCTGGCGGATGCTGAGGTCAATCATCAACGCAATGGCGGCACCTTTAACGTAGTAGCTGACAATGGCGTTATTGGCGTTCTCATCCTGTTTGTAGAACTTGCTCCATGCATCTAGGCTGGAGTCGGTTACAGATTGAATATTTTTACCCAGACTACGCTGTAGTCGGGTCAGGGTCTGTCCCAGTAGCTGTAGATAACGGTCTGGTTCAATCAACCCACACTCTAACAGTGCCAGATCATCAAAGTAGGAGGTGATCCCCTCATAGGCCCAGAGCTGTCGAGTATAGGATTCGCTCTGCAGTTGGTAGGGGGTGAAGAGGGCGGGTTTGATGCGTTTAATATTCCACAGGTGGAAGTACTCATGGCTGCAGAGGCCGAGAAACTGAAGATAGTGATCACTAATCTCTGTTTCGCCTTTATGAGGTAGATCCTCGCGGCTGCAGATCAGTACGCAGCTGTCTCGGTGCTCCAGCCCTCCATAACCCTCACCGACTACGGTGGTGAGGAAGAGGTACTGCTCAACTGGGGGTGTATCATCGCCAAAGAAGTGACTGTGCTGTTCACAGATGCGGGTCAGGTCGGCAGCCAGCCGTTGATGATCGGCATCTTGGTGTCCACTTAGAATAAGTGCGTGCGGAATACCGCAAACGCTGAAATCGATGCGCTCAAAGCTACCCATCTCTACCGGATAGTCGATCAGTGCGTCGTAGCTTTCACAGTGGTAGCTGCCCCAGCCCTCGGCATCAACCTCTGTTGCAGGTAGTGTAGTGGCGACTCTCCATGCAAGCTGATCAGGTGCATTCAGAGTGACCTGGTGGGGAGTCTGCTCCTGCCCCGTGACCGAGAGAAACAGGCTGGTTCCATTGAAGAAGCCGTGAGTCTGATCGAGATGAGCGCTGCGCACGGACTGGTCCCAAGCGTAGATGCGGTAGTGGAGGGTGATTGGCCCTTCGCAAGGGGCGCAAC
The DNA here is from genome assembly GCA_018648825.1 of Gammaproteobacteria bacterium. GTDB lineage: Bacteria > Pseudomonadota > Gammaproteobacteria > Thiopontia. Next base: position 15,729 of record JABGQL010000158.1, on the reverse strand, counting down.
GCCACTGCTGCTTGTCGAGCTTCTCTATCTCCAGAGGCCCAGCTTCAGACTCCGCCTTCAGCCAGAGGATATTGCGGGCAAAGTCACGAATCATGTAGCTGCCTGGGATCCAGGCGGGGAGGGAGAGCTGCTGTCCCGCAGGATCAGGCTCGGAAATGGTGCAGCTCACCCCAAAGTGGTGGGCGTGCGGATTTTCAATGCGGACGTTGTAGTGAACCATGGTGGATAGCCTATAACCGCCGTTGTAGAAGTTGACTCAGTTTGAGTCAACTTCTGTGATTAGTTGTTTTTAGAGGCCGTAGAGACTACTTGATCTTCTCAATCAGTGCATAGGCAGAGTGGTTGTGGATCGACTCAAAATTCTCCGCCTCCAGCGTGTAAGAGCCAATACGATCATCGTTATTGAGACGGTTGGCCACATCACGTACCAGATCTTCCACAAACTTAGGGTTGTCGTAGGCGCGTTCGGTCACATACTTCTCATCGGGACGTTTTAACAGTCCAAATAGCTCGCAAGAGGCCTCTTGCTCAACCAAGTCGATAATATCCTCAATCCATACAAAACCGTTGGTGCGGGCATTCACGGTAATATGTGAGCGCTGGTTGTGGGCACCGTAGGCTGAGATCTCTTTGGAGCAGGGGCAGAGGCTGGTTGCAGGGACCAGTACCTTGACGTTTATCACCGGTTCGCCATCGATGATCTCACCGATAAAGGTGACTTCGTAGTCGATCAGACTCTCGATCTTGCTGACGGGGGCTTTTTTGTTGACGAAAAAGGGGAAGGTCATCTCAATGTGGCCTGTCTCCGCCTCTAGTGTCTCCACCATTTCACTCAGCATCTTTTTGAAACTATCGATGGTGATCTCAAAATCATGTTGGTTGAGAATGCGCACAAAACGGGACATGTGGGTCCCCTTGAAGTGCTGTGGTAGGCTGACGTACATGTTGAAGGTGGCAACGGTGTGTTGATCTTTTCCGGTACGGTCTCTGATTACGACAGGGTGACGGATATCCTTGATGCCCACTTTATCGATGGAGATCTGTCGGGTATCGGTACTGCTCTGTACATCGGCCATGCTGTTATTGCTCATGGTACTTTCTTCCTTCTGAATTTATTCTGAGTCACTGTCTGAATAACGAGCCGAGGCGCGTTCGGTCTCCCACACGGTAACGGCATCGACTTGGACGCGATCATCGTTCAGTGTGGTGGCAATCTCCTGGAACAGAGTCCGGGCGATGTTCTCTGCCGTGGGGTTAATTTGGTTAAAGGGCTCTAGCTCGTTGAGATACTGGTGATCGAGGCGGTCTGTGGCCTTGCGGGTCGCCTGTTTGACTTGCTTAAAGTCAATCACCATGCCCAACTCATCCAGCTCACTGGCGCTCACCTCCACCTCTACTTTCCAGTTGTGACCGTGCAGGCGCTGGCAATCTCCGGGATATTCCCGCAGGCTGTGTGCAGCGGCAAAGTCGCTGAGGGTCCGTAGTGTGAATCGGCCGGCCATGGTTGGATTTTGGTGCTCTCTAGTATTACAAGGTGTTAAGGCGGATTTACGAGGATAAAAATTGACTAATTGAGTCAAGTATACCACGTGCATCCAGTCGGTATAAACGGAGTAGTGTATCTCGTTCTGCCTGTTCCACAAAGTGGTTTGGTAGTCCAAGGTTCAAAATGGGGGTGTTGCAACGCTGTGACAGGAGGTACTCATTGACCGCGCTGCCAGCACCACCCGCGACCACATTCTCCTCCAGAGTGACCAGTGTGGCGTGGCTGTTTGCCATCTCCAGCAGCAGTGCATGGTCAAGTGGGGCGACAAAACGCATGTCGACGACCGTGGCATTGATCTCCTCTGCTGCCTGTAGTGCGGACTCAATTAGCGGGCCAAATACCAGCAGTGCGGTTTTCCCCCCTTGGCGGCGCACCTTCCCCTTTCCAATTTTCAGTGGTTCACGGTTGTTGGGGGTGTCGAGGATGGTTGCACGAGGGTAACGTACCGCTGCGGGCCCTTGGTGTTCTAGTCCTGTTTGTAGCATCTGCTGGCACTCCTCACCGCTGGAGGGGGTCATAATCACTAGGTTGGGGATGGCGCGTAGGAAGCTGATGTCGAAGGCGCCGGTATGGGTGGCTCCATCGGCACCAACCAAGCCAGCACGGTCAATGGCAAACAGTACCGGTAAATTTTGTAGCGCGACATCGTGGATCAGCTGATCATATCCACGCTGCAGGAAGGTGGAGTAGACCGCCACAATGGGGTGGCGCTGTTCGGTAGCGAGTCCAGCGGCGAGTGTGACCGCATGCTGCTCGGCAATGCCGACATCAATAAAATGGTCTGGGTACTGCTCGGCAAACTGCACCATGCCGGAGCCACTCATCATTGCCGGGGTGATGGCGATCAGCTCAGGATGTGTTTCAACCGCACTGCAGAGCCAGTTACCGAAGACCTCGGTATAGCTGAGTTTTTTCTCTTCGCTTTTCTCTTCCTTGCGCTGTTTTGCAACGGAGGTGACCTTGCCTACGCCGTGATATTTGGTCGGATTCTCCTCTGCGGGGAGGTAGCCATGCCCCTTATGGGTGATGACATGGAGAAAACGTGGCCCCTTAAGGGTGTGCAGGGTGCGCAGGGCGCGAACCAGCGCCTGTATGTTGTGACCATCTACAGGCCCTACATAGTTAAATCCCAGCTCCTCAAACAGGGTGCCGGGAACCACCATCCCCTTCATGTGCTCCTCAGCCTTACGCGCCAGATCCCAAGCGCCGGGAACGTGGCTCAATACCTTTCTGCTGGTTTCGCGCATCTGGCTGTAGGTGGAGCTGGTGAGGATGCGCCCGAGATAGCGGGAGAGCCCCCCCACATTTTCTGAGATCGACATATCATTATCGTTGAGTACCACCAGCAGGTCGGCGTTAGACTCCCCTGCATGGTTGAGTGCCTCAAAGGCCATGCCACCAGTGAGTGCACCATCTCCGATTACGGCAATGGTCTGGCGTGCGCTATCGGCATGTTTGGCAGCAATTGCCATCCCCAGTGCGGCACTGATGGAGGTGCTAGAGTGGCCGGTACCAAACGGGTCGTAAGGGCTCTCTGTGCGTTTGGTGAAGCCAGAGATACCATCCTGCTGGCGCAGTGTCCCCATCGCCTGCTTACGTCCGGTCAGGATTTTGTGGGGGTAAGATTGGTGACCCACATCCCACACCAGACGATCCTCTGGGGTGTTGTAGATGTAGTGTAGGGCTAGGGTAAGCTCCACTACGCCCAGGCTAGAGGCGAGATGGCCGCCAGTCTTGCCCACCGAGTGGATCATAAAGTCGCGCAGCTGTTGTGCCAGCTCTGGCAGCTCATTGGGGCTGAGTTCACGCAGTACAGTGGGATCGGTGATCCGGTCTAGCAGTGGTGTATTGGGAAGGGGTCTATCCATGAGTGGTCATATTTTAATGATTGCGCTGGATAATGAAATCGGCGATTTCGGTCAGAGAGGTCGCTGATTTGCCAAAGGGGGAGAGACTCTCATTCGCCTGTTGGTGCAGCTGCTGCAGCTGCTGTTTGGCACCATCCAGCCCAAATAGGGTGACAAAGGTACTCTTTCCGAGTGCCTGGTCTGAGCCTTGAGGCTTGCCAATGATGCTGCTCTCCCCCTCTACATCAAGGATGTCATCCTGCACCTGAAAGGCGAGCCCGATACTCTCTGCAAAGGTGTGTAACTGCTGCAGAGCCACCTCATCGGGTTGTGCTGGAGTGGCTCCCATGAGTACACTGGCACGGATCAGCGCCCCAGTTTTTTTGCGGTGCATGGTATGTAGCGCCTCACGATCCAGTGTCTCGTTTTCCGCCTGTAGGTCGATCATCTGCCCGCCCACCATACCCTCGGCTCCGCTACTGGAGGCCAGTTGCTGTATCCACTGTAGCCGAACCTCGGCTGTTGCATCAGCGCAGGAGAGGGTCTCAAAGGCGAGCGTCTGTAGTGCATCACCCGCCAAAATTGCAGTGGCCTCATCAAAGGCCTTGTGGCAGGTGGGGTGACCACGGCGTAGCTCATCATCATCCATCGCGGGTAGATCGTCGTGGACCAGTGAGTAGGCATGGACCATCTCAATCGCTGCTGCAGCGGGGTCAATCTGCTCTGGCGCTACTCCAAACAGCTCTCCGCTGGCATAGGCCAACATCGGACGTACCCGTTTGCCACCATTGAGCAGCGCATAATGGATCGCCTGATAGAGCTGTGCGGGATGGGTGTCAGCGCTGGGCAGGTTGTTATGAATGGCATCCTCAACCCGTAGCTGCCACTGTTGGAAGCGTGGATTCATGGCGATTCGAACGGCTTCAGCCCCTCCTTGGTCAATATCTCTACCTTCTGCTCTGCCTCGGTGAGTGCCGTCTGGCAGCTGCGAATCAGCTGGATACCCTGCTCAAACTTCTTCAGGGACTCCTCTAAAGGGAGCTCACCATCCTCCATCATCCCGACCAGCTGTTCCAGTTCTGAGAGGTTTTTCTCAAAGTCAAAAGGGGGGGCACTTTTGGTTGTGGCGGCTTTTTTGCGAGTTGGCATAATTTAAATGGTAGAAGGGGGTTGGGTTGAGAGGGGGATTCGATGGATAATGGGCCGATGAAGCAGACAATTATACCGACTCTACTGGCATTTTTCTGCCTGCAAACGACAGTTGATGCCAGTTCGCAGTGGTGGGACAGTGGCAGTGGCTCCGAATGGTACGAAGAGGGGCCTGCTTGGAAGGAGTCCAAGGTGACTATTCCCGACTATCCACAAGAGCAGAAGCTGATCGAATTCTCCGTTGATAACCCGGCTACCCGTAACCACCACTACTTTCTCGATCCGCAGTCGCTCTCACTGGCAGAAGATTATGTGATTCGCTACTCGGTGGTGGTGCAGACGCGTAGTGGTACTTCTAATGTCTTCTATGACGGCATTCGCTGCACCACCAATGAGTATAAAAACTACGCCTTCGGTGTGGGTGGCAATTTTATCGAGAATAAGAGTGCGGCATGGGGGCGTATCAAGGGGGGGGACTTTTTCCGTAAGGCGCTTCTGCGCGGAGTGGTCTGTAATCGAACCAGTGACAGCCCGTATCGTCCTGAAGAGATTGTCGACCGAATCAAATATAACCGTTAACCACTGAACTGTGAAACACGCTATGTCCAATTATGATGCCTCGGCCATTGAGGTCCTTTCCGGTCTCGATCCTGTTCGTAAACGTCCCGGTATGTATACCGATACCACCCGCCCTAACCACTTGGTGCAAGAGGTGCTGGATAACAGTGTGGATGAGGCGATGGCGGGCCATGCCGACCGTATTCAGGTGATGGTCCACAAAGATGGCTCCGTTACCGTAGAGGACAACGGTCGTGGTATGCCAACCGATATCCACCCCGAAGAGGGGGTTCCAGGGGTGGAGGTGATTCTCACTCGACTGCATGCGGGGGGGAAATTCTCCGGTAAAAATTATCAGTTCTCTGGTGGGTTGCATGGTGTGGGTGTTTCGGTGGTGAATGCGCTCTCTACGTTGTTAGAGGTGCGGGTACGCCGTGATGGCCGCGAGACCAGCATGAGTTTTGCCAATGGAGACAAGCATAAGGATCTGGAGGAGATCGGTACGGTCGGTAAGCGTAACACCGGTACTACCATTCAGTTCTGGCCCGACCCCCAGTTTTTCGACTCTCCTAAAATATCACTCACCAAACTGCGTCATGTGATGCGTGCGAAAGCGGTACTGCAGCCGGGGCTAAAGATTATCCTCAAAGATGAAGCAAGTGGTCAGGAGGATGTTTGGTTCTATGAAGATGGTCTCAAACAGTATCTGATGGGGCAGGTTGGTGACCTCCCTTCGGTGCCGGAGGAGGAGCCCTTTATGGGAGCCAGCAACAGCGAGCATGAGGGAGTTGAGTGGGCTGTAGTGTGGTTGCCGGAGGGGGGGGAGTCAGCCACCGAAAGCTACGTCAATTTGGTGCCCACTGCGCAAGGGGGGACGCACGTCAATGGGCTGCGCGCGGGGCTGACTGAAGGGGTGCGCGAATTCTGTGAGTTCCGTAACCTGCTACCGCGTGGGGTCAAACTGAGTCCAGAGGATGTCTGGGAGCGAGTCAGTTACATCCTCTCGGTGAAGATGGAAGACCCCCAGTTTGCAGGACAGACCAAAGAGCGTCTCTCCTCACGTGAGGTGGCAGCATTTGTCTCTGGGGTGATTAAAGACTCCTTCAGCCTCTGGCTTAACGAACATCCAGAGCTGGGTGAGTTGATTGCCGAGCTGGCGATCAACAATGCACAGAGCCGTATGCGCTCGCGCAAGAAGATCGTGCGTAAGAAAATTACTAGCGGCCCCGCACTGCCGGGCAAGTTGGCAGACTGTGCCACTGCTGACCCCTTACAAGGCGAGCTGTTTTTGGTGGAGGGCGACTCCGCGGGCGGCTCGGCCAAGCAGGCGCGTGACCGTGAGTTTCAGGCCATCATGCCGCTACGTGGAAAGATTCTGAATACCTGGGAGGTGGACCCCACCCAAGTGCTCGCCTCACAAGAGGTGCATGATATCGCTATCGCATTGGGGATGGAGCCGGGCAGTAGTGATCTGGCAGGGCTGCGTTATGGAAAAATCTGTATCCTCGCCGATGCAGACTCGGATGGGTTGCACATTGCGACCCTGCTCTGTGCACTGTTTCTACGTCACTTCCCCAGCCTAGTCAGTGCGGGACACGTCTACGTGGCGATGCCGCCACTCTACCGTATTGATATCGGTAAAGAGGTCTATTACGCGCTGGATGATGCCGAGAAGCAGGGCATCCTTGACCGTATCACCGCAGAGAAGAAGCGAGGCAAAGTCAACGTGCAGCGCTTTAAAGGGCTGGGTGAGATGAATCCACTACAGTTGCGTGAGACGACCATGGCACAAGAGACCCGCCGCTTGGTGCAGTTGACCATTCACCCCGATGATGAGAGCCACAGCATGATGGATATGTTGCTGGCGAAGAAGCGAGCTTCAGATCGCAAGAGCTGGCTTGAAAAACGTGGTGATTTGGCTGAGGTGTAGGGGGGATAGAGGGGTTGTTACCCTGTCTCTATCGAATCCGATATCCTGCATGACATGCTACGCATGCTGCAGTGATTTGATTAAGTTGGTCATACGCTGTAAGGTGATCCCCCTCTTCAGCGGTACGGGCAAAGCGGCTGGCTGCCTTATGCATGCTTGTTCCAATTTCCCCCATCTGTTGTGGCATAAAATTAGCCATATGGCTGGCCCCATGATTATCGAGGGAACTCATTCCAAGGCGCTCTTCTGCAACTAAGGCAGCCTGATCTAATCGGTCTTCTGAAAGTGCTGTCAGAATTTCATGAACGGCCATCACATGGTCTCGCATATTGTTCATCATATGCTCCTGCATCATCTCTGGCATTTTTACCATTTGTCTATCGTCTGCCTGTACCGCTGGATACAAGAAAAAAGCTGTTGCAGCCAGAATCACTCTAAATATCTTCATTTTTTACATTGTTCCTTCAAATTAACCACTACAGAGATGTGATTTGCACAGATCATACCAAAAATTAAGCATCGCACTTTTTTACTCTTAACCATCGTTTTGTTGCCTCTAACGTTGATAGATCACATCTGATTGGCGGCAGACAAGGGGATTAATCACTTGCCTGATGACCTTATCCTGCAGGCCATTGAGGAGCTGAAGTAGTACAGCAGACTATAGAAGGTTCACAGCTTAGAGCGGGACATACCGTAAAAGGTTTGTCCCGTTTTTTATGGGGGATGGATTGCCCCAGTCAATCATGGGACAGCCTGAGTTGTTTCATCTTGAATAGGTCAGTTCAGTTACCCTCTCTGCAACTTGTGGCATAGCGTCTTCATTCAGCTCCAATGCTACCGTTTTATCTTCGATGTTGACCAATAGCTGATCAATCCCATCCATTGTAGAAAGGTTACTCTCCATTAGGCTGTCATGCCATCATGGAGTTAACCTTGTTACCCAACCATCCAGCTAAGAGCTTACCCCTCCAATGTAACGGCCAGATGTCTGTAGCCCCCTTTTTTGTAACTGAATGTAACAATGGTCAAGAGAGGTCAATGAATTTTTAATCTTGTCTATGAGTTGTGCGTTATTGATATGAAGTCTGTATCATCTCAAGTCAGAAATGGATTTTTGTGTTGAAACGCAATTTAATGAGGTGTTGGCTCTTTGATGGGGCCGTTTTTCTATAAGGATATGGTTAAAAGTGTCTTACGAAGCTATGGCTGAAAATACTGTAAGTTATTGTAATCTTGTGTCTATTTTTGTAGCCTTTTGATAAAGACGATAATAAAAGATAATGATCTCATTTAATTCTACTAACCAGCCTGACTGGCCTGGTTTCGAGCAGTACTACAACAACTTTACCGCAGCCTGTACCCTAGATGAGTACAAGGTACTGCAGGTGCTCTCATTGGCCGATCTGCCACTGCCCCCCGCTACCTTGGAGCGTATGCTCAACACCTTGGCGTGGAGTAGTGAGGCGGGAGAGCCTCTGGCTGCACACTATAAAAAGATGTTGCCACTGTGGCGTCGTAAGTGGGAAGAGCAAGAGTGGATTACCGATGATAGCGAGCGTCTGCGCTGTAGCCGTTTTCTAGTGGATCTGCTCTCTCGCCAACTGGTTGAGGATGGCTTAGTTGAGTCGGTTATTGCGGCGATTAACAAGCAGATCAGCGCGGGCTACTGGGCCGCTGGGGTTGATCCAGAGATGCGTCCGCTACGTTTTGCCTTCTATCTTGGGGATATGGCATATGTTCATAACTGGCTGGGGCTGGATGGTGACAACCTCTGGCAGGGAACGCTGAGTGCAGATAAAGAGGAGGTGATTACCAATCTTTGTTACTTCCCAGTGCAGCAGCAGTGGTTGCAGCAACTGCCGGACTGGCTCCATTACCATGCGTTGATGAATCCGATCCGTACCGACCTGCTAGAGGTGGATGGTACGCCACTGCTATGGGATTTTTGGGCAGCACGAGTGGAGCCTAGTGTCTCTGAACAGCCAGAGATTGCACAGATTGCAGCCACTTTCCAACTCTATCGCGGCAACCCCAAACAGGCACTGCAGTTGTTGCAGGGGCAGGAAGATCCACGTGCGATTGAGTTAAGTGGATGGTGTGCAATGGTAGAGGGGCGCTATGCCGATGCGCAGCAGCTACTGGAGCAGGCAACAGCGTATGAGAATGAAGGGCCAGGGCCGCTGTTTCTGCAGATGGTCCATCTGCATGCCGGGGACTTTGAATCGCTGAAGCGTGTGGTGCAGTTAGCCAATCGACATGAGCAGCAGCTGGAGTCTGAAGGGGTCACATTGATGGATGAGCCATTTGGCGGCTCGATATTGATGATGAAGGAGGTGGCACGTCTGCTGATGGGCGAGCTTGATGCAAGCCAGTGCAGCCTGTTGCAACGTGAACGAATCCACTCTGCTTGGGACCAGTTGATACAGGCGATAGCACGTTACTGGATTGGTGAGCCTATCCATTCTCAGCAGATAGATGCCCTGCAGGCTCATGTGGAGCGTGCCACTGAGGTGGGGATTGGACTCTACGCGCAGCAGTTTGAGCAGCTGCAGCAGCAGATAGCGGCTACTGAGCAGGGGTTGGAGAGTGACTCCGCTAGCGGCTGGGCCAGCCTGATTCGCCCCAAGCAGAAGTGGGAGCTGGTGCTGGATGCGATTAGTGGCATGGCACAGCAGAGTGAACAGGCCCAGAAGGAGCAAGATTCGATTCAGCGACTGGCGTGGCGTATTGAAAAACAGGAGGAGGGGTTGCCTCTACTTCAGCCGCGAGAACAGAAGCTGACCAAGAGTGGGCAGTGGAGTAAGGGGCGTTCGGTTGCCTTGAAGAAGCTCTATGAGGAGCGTGACCAGTACCGCTACCTGAGTGATCAAGATCACCGTATCTGTAATACCATTCGAGAGAGTACCGCCTACTCTACCTCCAGTTATCAGCGCAAGCAGGTTTATGAGTTGAATCTGGAGCGTGCACTGTGGGAGTTGGTAGGCCATTCAGCGGTTGAGCTGGAGAGCTCCAATGGTATTTCTGTTGATGTGATCGCACAAGAGCCAGCGCTAGAGGTGGTTGAGATTGATGATGGTGCCTCGCTCAAGGTGCAGCTGGTCCCTTATCCTCCACGCAGTTATAGCAGTATGGGGTGTCACTGGGAGGGGGGGCGTCGTCTGGTGGTGTGCCGCTTTGAAGAGCCACACATGCGGGTTGCACAGATTCTTGGCGGTGCTGGGGTGACCATTCCCGTGGCGGCAAAACAGCGGCTGTTGGATAGCATCTCTGCCATCGCCCCTCTGCTCACTGTTCACTCCACTATTGGCGGTGCAGCGGCTGGCGCGAAACAGATTGATGGTGAAAACATTCCGCATATCCACCTATTGCCAGAGGCGGGTGGAATTCGCATCAGCTTCTGGGTGGTGCCGATGGGTGAGAGTGGTCCCCGCTTCTACCCCGGGAAAGGGGGCACGGTGGTCTTTAGTGAGGTCGATGGGCAGCAGCTACAGGCGCATCGAGACCTGCAGCTGGAGCAGAAGCGGGCGCTGGGTATTTTGGGGCGTATGGAAGAGGCAGTACCCGACCTACTGTTGAATGTCGATGAAGAGCACTTGTTAGATGAGCGACTGGTAGAAGATCCAGAAGAGGCGCTGGAGCTGCTCTTCTTCTTGCGTGGCTTGACGGAAGATGAGGCACTACTGGACTGGCCGCGTGGTGCCAAGATCCCGCGTATCAGTGAGATCAGTTTGGGGCAGATGCGTGTGGGGGTACAGGAAAGCCGTGAGTGGTTTGCGTTGGAGGGAGAACTTCAGGTGAGCCAAACACAGGTGATTGCCCTCAAAGAGCTGTGGGGTATGATGGAGCACAACAGTGGCCGTTTTCTGAAGATGGAAGATGGAGCCATCCTTGCGCTTAGCCGTGAGCTGCAGAAGCGGCTTGATATCCTCAAAAAGTATGGTGGTGAAGATAATAAGATCCATCCATTAGCCCTCTCCGCTATGGATGAGGCGTTCGAGGGGATGCAGTTTCAGGCCAACCGCAGTTGGGAAGAGCAGCGAGAAAAAATTGAAGAGGCCAACCAGCTAACTCCCGAGTTGCCGAAGACGCTGGAGGCCGAGCTACGCGACTACCAGCTACAGGGGTATCAGTGGATGGTGCGGCTGGCGCATTGGGGGGCAGGTGCTTGTCTGGCTGATGATATGGGGTTGGGTAAGACTCTACAGGCGCTGAGTATGGCACTGAGTCGAGCCTCTGAAGGGCCAACGCTGGTGCTGGCCCCCACCTCGGTCTGCATGAACTGGCAGGAGGAGGCGGCCCGTTTTGCCCCTACACTCCGTCCGGCGCTCTTTGGAGACTTTAGCGGCAGTGAGCGAACCCAGTTGATCGAATCGGTAGGTGGCTATGATTTGGTAGTCTGTAGCTATGGGCTGTTGCAGCGCGAGGCGAAACTGCTGCAGTCGATTGAGTGGGAGACCGTGGTGGTGGATGAGGCGCAGGCGATTAAGAACTCTGCGACTAAGCGCTCACAGGCGGTGATGGGGCTGCAGGGGAACTTCCGTGTGGTGACTACCGGCACCCCGATTGAGAACCATCTGGGCGAGTTGTGGAATCTGTTTCGCTTTATTAATCCGGGTCTGCTCGGCTCAATGGAACGCTTTAATGAACGTTTTGCTCGGCCCATTGAGGTCGATAAAAGTGATGAGGCGCGCCAGCAGTTGAAGAACCTGATCGCCCCGTTCATTTTGCGCCGTCTCAAGCGTGATGTGCTCTCTGAGCTACCTCCACGTACTGAAATTACCCTGCATGTGGAGATGCGTGATGAAGAGCTAGTATTTATGGAGGCGTTGCGTCAGCGCTCTATTGACCGCATCGCCTCCATGCGTCAAGGGGGAGAGGGTGGTCCGCAGCACCTGCAAATTCTGGCTGAGATCACCCGTCTGCGTCAGGCCTGTTGTCACCCTAAATTGGTTGATGCCGACTCTGAGATCACCAGCGCCAAACATCGTGTCTTTGCGGAGGTGGTGGATGAGTTGCTGGAGAATGGTCACCGTGCACTGGTCTTCAGCCAGTTTGTCAGTCACCTGAGCCTGATTCGTGAGCAGCTCGATGCAAAGGGGATCGCTTACCAGTACTTGGATGGTTCAACGCCAGTCGCCAAGCGTAAGCAGGCGGTGGATGCCTTCCAGGGTGGAGAGGGCGAACTGTTCCTGATCAGCCTCAAGGCGGGTGGCTCCGGCCTCAACCTGACCGCTGCCGATTACGTTATTCACATGGACCCTTGGTGGAATCCAGCGGTTGAGGATCAGGCCTCAGATCGTGCACACCGCATGGGTCAGACTCGCCCGGTCACCATCTACCGACTGGTGGTGAAGGGGACCATTGAGGAGAAGATTGTTGATCTCCACCAACATAAACGGGATTTGGCTGATCAGCTGCTAGAGGGCAGTGATCAGAGTGGCAAGATGTCAGTGGACCAGATGGTAGCGTTGATTCAGGATACAGTGGGGTAATAGTGCGTTGTGCTGTAATCATTGGTAACACATGAGAGTGATCCAGTTCTGTACAATCAGGATTTTCCCGATGAGAATAGGCCAGTAGAGCGATGGACCCAATACACCTTCTTCAGCTGATCCAACAAGGGGAGAGCCGAGAGGTGGAGTTCAAGCGCTGCCGCAGTGCACTCAACCGGGATGTTTACGAATCGATCTGTGCGCTGCTGAATCGACAGGGCGGACACCTCTTCCTTGGGGTTGCTGATAATACCGAGGTTACGGGGGTAGAGGAGGGGGCTGTGGCGACTATTGTTAATCAGCTGGCCACTGCGCTGAATAATCCTCAGAAGTTATCCCCTCCGTTCTACCTCTCTCCAGAGGTGGTAGAGCTTGATGGCAAAGTGGTGGTCTATCTGCGGGTGCCAGAGAGTTCGCAGGTGCATCGCACGGTAAACCGAATCTTTGACCGCAATGATGATGGTGACTTGGATATTACTGACCACTCCGCGCAAGTGGCCCAGCTCTACCAGCGTAAACAGGCCACTTACAGTGAAAATACTATCTACCCCTATGCTGAGTTGGCCGATTTTCGTCCAGATCTACTGGAGCGTGCTCGCATCCGTGCCAAGAATGAGAACGGGGGAAGCCACCCCTGGTTTGAGATGGATGATGAAACTCTACTCAAAAGTGCTCAGCTCTATAAGCAAGATCGGCAAGCGGGTACGGAGGGGTATACGCTGGCAGGTATTTTGCTATTTGGTACCGATGATGCGATCCTCAGTGTGTTGCCTCACCATCGGACCGATGCCATTCTCAGGCGGGTTAACTTGGATCGCTATGATGACCGTGATGATATTCGTACCAATCTGCTTGAGAGCTATGATCGGCTAATGGCCTTTGTTGCCAAGCACCTGCCTGACCCCTTCTATCTGGAAGGAGATGTGCGAATGAGCCTGCGTAATAAAATCTTCCGTGAGGCTGTGGCGAACTGTCTGATTCATCGTGAATTTACCAACGGCTTTCCTGCCAAGATGGTTCTTGAGCAAGATCGTGTGCTGTTTGAAAATGCCAATCGACCACAAGCAGTGGGTGAGATTGACCCAAGCAGCTTTACCCCATTTCCGAAGAATCCGATCATTGCCCGTGTATTTAAAGAGCTGGGTTTTGCCGATGAGCTGGGGTCTGGTGTGCGCAATCTCTACAAATATACCGGTGCCTATGCAGCAGGTAGAGAGCCGCACCTGTTGGAGGAGGATATCTTTCGGGTCTTGATTCCTGTTGGTGAGGAGGTGTTGAGTACCGACCAAGCTACCGGGGAAGTCACCGGGGAAGTCACCGGGGAAGTCACCGGGGAAGT
>JABGQL010000158.1:0-1765 GCA_018648825.1 Gammaproteobacteria bacterium | reverse complement strand
ACCGGGGAAGTCACCGGGGAAGTCACCGGGGAAGTCACCGGGGAAGTAGAGCGTAAGGCTGAGATTCTCTCCTATTGTCTAGAGCCGCGTAGCGCTAATGAGATCATGAGCCATTTGGGGCTTCGCCACAAAGAGCACTTTAGATTGAGTCTATTGAAGCCGCTGCTTGAACAGGGGGGGTTGTTGATGACATTGCCAGATAAGCCCACTAGCTCTAAACAGCAGTATTACAGTAAAGTGCGGTAAAAATGGCTCACCTACTTTCTGTGCCGGTTTTTGTAGGGCTGCTCTCTATGCAGGGTGTAGCGCCAGAGATTATGACCCTTCGTGGAAAGTTGGTCTGTATCGGCTGTATACTGAAAAAGAGTAGTGGCTCTAATTCACAATGTGGACTCTATACGGTCCATAATATTGGTCTGCAGCTGGGCGATGGCTCTCTCTGGAGTTTTGTTGATAACCAGAATGGCCACGACCTGATCTATGCGCACAACCTGTTAGAGAGGTGCTACTGAGCCGACAGGCAGGTATGGCTCCAATGATTTGACGCTATCAGCACGGTACTGGATGAGTAGATGATGAACAGCAAAACAGGCTGGTTAGCAGCGATAGGGTTGTTTTGGATTGTTGCCACCCTGAGCAAGAAAGATCTGAAAAATTTAGGTAGCTACTTCTCAAAGATCGGTAAAGTGAAGATCTTGCCCCTCTCTAACCCAAAGGATTTAGTCTGACGTTATGAATACACCACTCTACGAGCTGTTACAGGGCTATTTTTTGCTGGAGCGCAGTGGTGGAGAGCTGCTGAAAGCCAGTTATGATCCTGTGCTGGTGGTGCTCTCCTATCTGGTTGCGGTGTTTGCAGCCTATACCACACTGAGCTTGGTCAAGCATATGCGTAACGGCTATCAGCAGGGCGTTGAGTCGGCACGTTACTGGTGGATGGGAGCCTCACTCACGTTGGGAGGGGGGATCTTTGTGATGCACTTTGTTGCCATGCTCGCCTTCTCTATTCCGGTAACCGTTCGATACGATTTTGGAATGACCCTGTTCTCCTTTGTGGTCTCTGTGATGGTTGCTGCAATGGCCCTGAGACAGATTCAGCAACAGGAGTTGCACTGGTCCAGAGTGATTCGTGGTGCATTGTACATGGGTAGTGGTGTAGCGGTTATGCACTACACCGGTATGGCGGCACTGCTGGCCCCAGCGCTGCTGCGTTACACGCCGGGCCTGTGGATACTGTCAGTAGTAATTGCAGTATCGGTCTCGCTGGTTGCGCTATTGCTGCTCTACTACGTTCCTATGTTGAAGGGGCGACACACCTTCGGACCCAGGCTGCTGGTTGCAATGGTGATGGGGGTGGCGGTTGCAGGTATGCACTATACCGGTATGGCTGCTGCTGAATTTTATAGTGGTGGCAGCTGTGGGGTGAGTACGGGGCTGTTTGATGTACGGCTGGAGCAGTTTGAGTTGGGTATCCAAGTTACGGTGATTGCACTGTTGATCATTGGTATTGGTTTGATTGCCTCGTTGTTCAATGACCAAATAAATCGTATGTTAATGGATCGCAACCTCTTTTTAGAGCGTGAGGTTGAGGCACGGACGGCTGAGTTGATCAAGGCCGGTCAAGCAAAGGATGAGTTTCTGGCCAATATGAGTCATGAAATCCGCACCCCGATGAATGCGATTACTGGTCTGGTTTATCTGCTATTACAAGCCTAGATTCATATAATAAGTGCAATGTTCTGAGCAGGGCGTAGCCCGTGCTAAA
>JABGQL010000038.1:4697-19461 GCA_018648825.1 Gammaproteobacteria bacterium | reverse complement strand
ATTATATGGCGTATGCCGGGTTTGCCCCAGCTTTATTATGAAATATGCGGGCTAGGGGGGATAGGAGTAGAGCGCATTTCACAATATGGGTGCCGGTAAAGCAGTCAATGGCTCTGAGCAGTTCTCCAGCTTTGCGAGGATCGGTAATTGCTGCGAGGTGCTTCTGGGTGACAGGGGTGAGTGCCCCTTTGAGGTCGGGGGTGGGGTCACGCTCTGCTCTGCCGGTAGCGATGGCGTACCGGAATACTTGGCCAGCAATGGACTTTACTCTGTGAGCCGTTTCAATGGCTCCCCTGGATTCAATGCGTCTCAGTGATTGAAGCAGGGTTGATGGGGTGACCTCATTCATAGACATTCTTCCAATATAAGGAAAGAGGTTCTGCTCAAGCCTGGAAATAACTGTTCTGGCGTGTCCTTCTGTCCACTTGTTTTGGTTTTTCTGGTGCCATTCACGGGCTATTGATTCAAAGCAATCTGCTGAGCCCCCAGCTTTTTCTGATTGTTTGAGTGCAGAGGGGTCTATTCCTTGAGTGACTTGTTTGCGTGCTGTGTCTCGGTCGCCTCTGGCTTCAGAAAGTGTTTTTTCTGGGTACTTTCCGATGGAGAGGGTTTTCTCTCTGCCGTTGACTCGGTACTTCAGCCTCCAAAGCTTTCCACCGGATGGCGTGATCACGCAGTACAGGCCCTTTTCATCGTAGATCCGGTACTGCTTCTCTTTTGGTTTGGCCTTCTTGATAGCAATGTCAGTGGTCGCCATGTGTTCTGCCCTTATGAATCGGTAATTCCCCGTGTTTGGGGGTATCAGGTTGGCGGGGTAGGGGTATACCCCCCGATGTACCCCCGTGGTATGGGGTATTCAGTGCCATTAGATGATAAGAGTTGAGAAATAGAAAGCAAGAAAAAACCCCGTAGCTCTTACACTTACGGGGTTAGTTGGTATCGGTTGATATTGGTATTTGGTGGAGACGGCGGGAATCGAACCCGCGTCCGCAAATCCTCCGCCTTCGGCTCTACATGCTTATCCCAGTCTATTGTTTTAGTTATCAGTTACCCGACGGGCAGGGAGAACTGATAGCGAGTCTGGATAAGTTTTAGAGAATCCACACCAGACATGCTTCATCGCGATCTTATGAGAGTCGACGCCTGGAATCTGAACGCATAAGCACGGCTTCAGTCAGACGGCATTCTACAGGTGTTTAAGCTGCGAGTGCGTAGTTGTCGTCGTTGGCAACTATAAATGTGCAGAGTGATTTACGAGGTGTCTACACCCTCGACATGCACCTCAGGTTTTGTAACCCACGTCGAAGCCAGGTCGTCCCCAAAGTTGTAAAGTAGACTATTGTAACGGCAGAAAGTTCCTGTGGTGGAAAAAATTTATGATTTCTTCATGATCCGGCCCTGTTCTCGCTTCCAATCTCGGTCTTTGATGGTGTTGCGCTTGTCGTGGGCCTGTTTTCCCTTGGCCAGGCCGATATCCAGTTTGGCACGACCTCGGCTCCAGTAGAGGGCTAAAGGGACCAATGTGTACCCTTTGCGGTCTACCAGACCAATCAGTCGATCCAGCTCTCTGCGGTGCATTAATAGCTTGCGGCTGCGTAGTGGGTCGGGGTGTATGTGGGTAGAGGCGGTTGGTAGGGGGGAGATGTGTGCGCCAAACAGAAACGCCTCTCCATCCTTGACCAGAACATAGCTCTCTTTGATCTGAATATGTCCGGCGCGCAGACTCTTCACCTCCCACCCTTCGAGGGCGATCCCCGCCTCGTAGTTCTCCTCAATGAAAAAGTCGTGGCGCGCCTTCTTATTGAGTGCGATGGTGCTGCTGTGGTCCTGCTTCTTTTTCTTTGATTTTGCCATGTGCTCAATTATACCGTGTTGCAGCGTAGATTGAGAAACTGCAAGCGATGAGTCACAATGTAGTTCTATTCTTATAGAGGTTAAGGGCACTTTTTAATGACAGAGACACGCCAATCAATCCACGGTCAGTGGTCCTCCCGTTGGGCCTTTATTCTCGCCGCGACGGGTTCTGCCGTGGGGCTGGGTAATATTTGGAAATTTCCCTACATTACGGGTGAGAACGGGGGCGGGGCCTTTGTGCTGATCTACCTGCTCTGTATCGCCGTGGTGGGTATCCCTGTGATGATGTCGGAGATTATGCTCGGTCGGCGAGGTAAACAGAGCCCCATCCATACCATGCGCACACTGGCGCAAGAGGAGCGGGGAAGCAGCAGCTGGCAGATTGTGGGTTGGTCGGGGGTGTTGGCCGGTTTTCTGATCCTCTCCTTCTACAGTGTCATTGCGGGTTGGGCGCTCTCCTATGTGGTCTCCGCAGTCAGCGGCAGTTTCAGTGGAATCAGTGCGGATCAGTCTAGCGATCTATTCGGTAGCTTAGTCTCTAATCCCACGGTTCAACTCTCCTGGCACACCCTGTTTATGGTGATGACCATGTTTGTGGTGGCACGTGGGGTGCGTGATGGGTTGGAGAAAGCGATCCGCTTGTTGATGCCCGCGCTACTGGTGTTGCTGTTGATTCTGGTGGGTTATGCGATGAACTCTGGTGGATTTATGCAGGGGTTCCACTTCCTGTTTGATGCAGATTTCAGCAAGGTGACGACGGAAGGGGTGTTGACTGCGCTGGGTCATGCCTTCTTTACCCTCAGCTTGGGAATGGGGGCGATCATGGTCTATGGTGCCTACCTGCCAGATGATGTCTCTATTACACGGGTCGCCTTTACTGTAGCGATTGCCGATACTGCAGTTGCGTTGCTCGCGGGGATGGCGATCTTCCCCATTGTCTTTGCCAATGGACTGGAGCCAGGAGCGGGGCCGGGGCTGATCTTTCAGACCTTGCCTGTTGCCTTTGGAGCGATGCCCGGAGGGATAATTTTTGGAACGTTGTTCTTTCTGCTGCTGGTATTTGCTGCCTGGAGTTCGGCCATCTCGATTATCGAGCCAGTGGTGGCGTGGTTGGTGGAGGATCGGGGCTGGAGTCGTAAGCGTGCGTCCATCAGTGCAGGTGGAGTCACTTGGGTGTTGGGTATCGCAACCATCCTCTCCTTTAATGTCTGGTCTGAGGTGAAGTGGTTTGATAAGACCATTTTTGACCTGCTGGATTACCTTACCGCTAACATTATGTTGCCACTGGGTGGACTGTTGATTGCGCTGTTTGCAGGCTGGGTGATGAACCAGAACCATTCGCGTGGTGAGCTGGGGATGGAGGAGGGGCTCTATCAGCGTTGGTTACTGCTGATCCGTTATGTGACCCCGGTTGCCATTGGGTTGGTCTTCCTCAACGCCATTGATCTAATCTGATGGCTATTGTTGAGAAGAGTGCGCTGGTGGCGTACAGCAGTGAGCAGATGTATGCGTTGGCGAGCGACGTACCCGGCTATCAGAACTTCCTCCCTTGGTGTGGCGGTAGCCGCTTTCTGGAGACCGGAGAGCTGGAAAATGTGGGTGAGGTTGATATCGCCTTTAAAGGGGTGAAGCAATCCTTTGCGACCCGCAATAGGCTGACTCCGGGGCGTGAAATTGAGATGTCTCTGGTCAAAGGGCCATTCAAACAGCTAACAGGGCGCTGGGGGTTTGAGCCATTGAGTGATGAAGCCTGTAAGATCTCCCTGAAGGTGGAGTTTGAATTCTCCAGCAAGATTGTGGCGATGGCGATTGGACCGCTCTTCAGCCAAATTACTGCGTCCATGGTGGATGCGTTTGTTAAACGGGCACAGGAGGTGTACAGCAATGGAAACGGCTAACAACACAATAGTGGTTGAAGTGGCCTATGCGCTAGCGGATGAGCAGGTGATCTTCTCGCTGGATGTGGCTGAGGGGAGTACCCTGCAGCAGGCGGTAGAGCAGTCGGGCATTACCAAACGTTTCCCAGAGATTGACCTAGAGAAAGGGAAGATGGGGGTGTTTGGCAAGCCAGCGAAGAAGGATCGTCTGCTGCTGGCGGGAGATCGTGTTGAGATCTATCGGCCGCTGATCGCCGACCCCAAAGAGGTGCGCAAGCAGCGTGCGGCTGCGGGTAAAAAGATGAAGAAGGGTACTGCTGAGGGGTAAGAGCCTAGTCAGCGCCTCTCGTCAGTGCCTATTGAGTCGCTTGTGGCTGTTGTGGGGCTAAGTCGCCCTCCAGCCGAACCAGCTTTTCCCCCTCAAAGAAGAGCGAGATGCGCTTTCTCTTTTGCGTCTCTCCCTCTTTTTTCAGACTATAGAAGTAGTCCCAGCGCTCTTGGTGGAAGGTGTCAACCATCAGTGGTGTCCCCATAATATGGCGCACCTGGCGTTTGTTCATCCCCGGTTGCAGCTGGTCAATCATCTCCTGCTCTAGAATATTGCCTTGATGAATATCGGCGCGGTAGATGCCGGGTACCGAGGGCATCGAGATGTCAGGGAGTGAAAGATCTGGCATCGAGAACTCTGGCATCTTCTCTTCCAGCGTTGAGCTGCAGCCCTGTAGAAGCAGTGGAACAAGCAGTAGCAGGGGGAGTTCTCTTTTTGTCATCGTAAACACTCGGTTGATCTGGTCAGGGGGGTTAAGTGGGGGCCATCATACCAGTCGAGGGGCATGAGATAAACGGGGACTATTCCGCTGCTATTCCGTTACAGAGAGCATCTCTTTGGCGTGTGCTCGTGTCTGTTCGGTGATCTCAACGCCACCCAGCATACGAGCAACCTCTTCGATGCGATCCTTGGTGGAGAGTAGGGTAATCTGGCTGCTGGTATCTGCAGCGTCTCGATTCTGCTGCTTCTCGATCTTCAAGTGCTGATGCCCTTGTGCCGCAACTTGAGGTAGGTGGGTGACACAGAGAATTTGGGTCTCCTCACCCAGTTGATGCAACTTCTGTCCAATGCGCTCTGCGGTGCCACCACCAACGCCGCTATCCACCTCATCAAAGATCAATGTAGGTGTCTGTCCACGGTTGGCTGAGGCGAGCTGAATTGCCAAGCTGATGCGGGATAGTTCGCCGCCAGAGGCGGTCTTGGCGAGTGGGTGGAAGCCGTTGCCGGGATTGGTCTCCACCATAAAGGCGATCTCATCCATGCCATGGGCGCGAAACAGGTTATCGGTAAAAGGGGTCAGTTGGACCTGGAAGGTACCTTGCTCCATTCCCAACTGCTGAATCTCCTCAGTTACCGTCGTCTGCAGTTGTTTGGCGGCTTTACTGCGTAGCTGGTGGAGCTGTTTTGCAGTTTTCAGGCAGCTTGCCTCTGCTTGGTTGATCGCCTGCTGTAGCCCCTCTAGTTCGTCTGCAGCGGCGTGGAGTTGGTCGTGCTGCTGTTGTAGTGACTGCTGCTTCTCAAATAGAGCCTCTGCATCACACTGGTGCTTGCGAGCTAGGTCAGAGAGGGTAGCCAAACGCTGGTTGAGCCACTGTAGCCGTGTCGGGTCTAAGGTGTACTGGCTCGTCTGCTGTTGTAGTTCGGATGCCACTTCGTTGGCCTGCAGGGTGGCCTCCAGTAGCTGCTCTCGCAACGGCTGAATGGTGTGGTCCAAAGTCTCTAGTATCTCCAGTTGAGCCACTGCACGGTGTAACTGCTGAATGGCACTGAACTCCTCGTTCTCACCGTCCAGTCGTTGATGGGCTTGCTGGCTCAGCTCTAGGAGTTGTTCACCGTTATTGAGTCGGCTCTGCTCCTCTTCCAGCTGGGGCAGCTCCCCCTCGGCTAGCTCTAAAGCGGCAAACTCTTGTAGCTGGAAATCTAACAAGGAGATGCGGTCTTTGCGCTCTGCCTCACTCTGTAACAGTTGCTGCTGTTGTCGGCTCAACGCTTCCCACTGTTGGAACTGCTGGGCCATCTTTTTTAGCTGCTTTGCATGCTCTCCATACTGGTCTAGCAGGTGGAGTTGCTCCTCTCGCTTCAGTAGTCGCTGGTGTGCATGTTGCCCCTGAATATCGATCAACAGTGTGGAGAGTTCGCGCAGTAGCTGTGTGGTACTGGGAGAGCCGTTGATAAAGGCGCGTGAACGCCCATCTTGGCGGATCACCCGGCGCAACATCAAGCTGTCATCGCTGCACTCTAGGGCCTGCTGTTTCATCCAGCTGTGTAACTCTGGGGTGAGCTGCTCAAAGGTCGCTACGATCTCTGCCTGTTCAGCGCCTTGGCGAATAAAGCGACTCTCTGCACGTTTGCCTATCGCCAGCCCTAGGGCATCAAAAATAATTGATTTTCCTGCGCCTGTTTCACCGCTGAGTACGGTCATTCCCTGTTTGAAATCGATCTCTGTCTCGGTGACCAGTACAAAATTGCGGATGTAAAGATGGGTTAGCATGTTGTTTTTCTTCTCCAATGCAGTAGCTGTTGGTAGAGCAGGTCTACGTCGATTGGCTTGGTTAGATGGTCATTCATCCCGGCCTGAATGGCCTTTTCCCGGTCGCCCCGCATGGCGTTTGCAGTCATTGCAATAATGGGGGTATCACGGTACCCCTCTAACTTCCGGATCTGCTGGCTTGCCTCGTACCCATCCAAAATTGGCATCTGGATATCCATCAAAATCAGGTGGTATGGGTAGCGTTGTGCGGCCTCTACAGCCTCTTGACCATTGTTGGCAATGGTGACAATGATACCCGCGCTGGTAAGAACCTCCTTGGCGACCATCTGGTTGACTATGTTGTCCTCAACCAGTAGTACCTCCAGTCCTTTGAGTTGATCAGTGATCTGATCATAATCTACTGTAGAGGGGGAGGTATCAGCAGTGAGGGATTGATCAACCTCCACCCATACACTGAATTGGAATGTACTGCCGTGATTGATCTGGCTCTCTACGCTGATCTCTCCGCCCATCATCTCTACCAGCTGTTTGGATATGCTGAGCCCAAGGCCGGTACCACCATACCGCCGTGTAGTAGAGCTGTCTGCCTGAGAGAAGGGGCGGAACAGCTTTGCCTGCTGCTCTGAGGACATCCCAATACCGGTATCCTTCACAGAAAATTGAATCAGTGCCCGTTCATCTTTTTGTTGTAGCAGAACCCCCTGTAAGGTAATCGATCCCTGCTCAGTAAACTTAATTGCATTATTGGTTAGGTTAACCAAAATTTGTTGAAGTCGAGTGGGATCCCCCATCAACCCTTGTGGAATGTCCCCTGCAATATCTAGTTTGATCTCCACCCCCTTCTCTGTAGCCTTGTAGAAGGTCACATCGGAGGACTGTTTGAGTACGCTATCCAATGTAAATGGAGTGGTTTCCATGTCCAGTTGACCGGCCTCAATCTTTGAAAAATCTAGAATATCGTTGATGATGTTGAGAAGAGAGGTGGAGGAGCTCTGAATTTTGCTTAGATACTCTTGCTGGTGAGTGGGCAGCTGCTTATCTTTAAGTGCCAGATAGCTGAGGCCAATAATGCCGTTCATGGGGGTACGAATCTCATGGCTCATATTGGCCAGAAATGTACTTTTGGCCTGGTCAGCCTGTTCAGCCTGCTCTTTGGCTTCTCGCATCTCTTGGGTGCGCTCACTGACTTTCTGTTCAAGCTGAGCAACCATCTTGTGTTCAGTCTCCAGAGCCAGAGCCTGTGCCTGTTCATTCTCATGTCGTATTACGTTATAGCGATCAAACAGTGATATTGAGAATAGGGGAACAATAAGAATAAGGCCCATCATAAAATAGGTAGGTTCAACTGTAATGGGTGCAAAATCAAGTGTCATCAGGGCCATTGCAAAGATAACAATGATGAGCGTTGTCGCACCGAGCAGGAAGAAGCGTGCGGCAATATACCCTTTATGTGACACAGTGATTGCAGCGAACAGAGAGGAGGTGGTAATTAGAATGGCGTAGATTATTATGGCTAGTCCGCTGGTCTTATAGCTCATCCAGATAGAGACCCCCTCAAAAGCAATACCAAGGAGCAGTAAGAGCCCCAATATTCGGTGCCAAAAGGGGGCGAATTTTCTGGTTTGTAATATGTTTCGGGTAAAGGCAGCCCCCATTGCGAGGCTTGCTATGCCTGTTGCAGCAATCTCTCGAATTGCGATCTCTGCACTGATATCTGGAATCAACAGTGTAAGGTGGCCGTTGTAGCCAATGGCGAAAAGTGCTGCGGTTATAAGGGTTAAACCAAGCTGAAGATAATCAATTTCCTTCATAACTAGAGTGAGCATCAGCATAATCACCCCTGTGCCAAATAGCATGCCATAGCCTGCAAACAGGAATATTGTTGTATGACTCTTCATGCTGGTAAAGTCAGCCGTGTTCCAAAGGCGTACCTGAGGTCGTTGTTCCGGCTTCTGCTTGAGCCGGATGTAGAGTGTATGGGTCTCACCTAAAGGGATTGCCACCGGGACAAGCAGGCTGTCTGGAGCAAGATAGTGCTTGAAGAAGTTTAGTTGAGCAGAGGTTTTTTGATCCAATGTATGGCGGCTCTCTATCCGGTGGTTCAGTTGATTCTCTCCTATGGTGATCCACCACCAGCGGTGGTTGCTGTTGTTCTGGATTTGGAGGCGCAGCCACAGCCACTGTTCTGATGGAGGTGTGGATGTGTTGAAGATCTCTTTGTCGGTTGTGTCTAACACCTGAATCCCCTTTGCTGGGGGCGGAGCTTGACGGCTCCACTCAACGGCAGTGCTCACCTCAAGCTGTGGAATTTCTGCTTCGACCGTAACCAGCTCAGCTGCAATAAGGTGCTGTGGTAACACCATTGCAAACAGCAGTGCTGCCAATAGCGGTAAGTGAAAGGGCATTCGTTATACTGGAATTAGGAGGGGGAAGGTCTGGTAAGGCTACCCAGACCACCCCAGCTTCTGCCGCAAGACACGGAATGGGCTGTAGTTAGAGGGGTGGATCAGCCGAATATGGTGCTCCAGCCGTTCGACCAAAATCTTGTCTCCGGCAACCAGTGCCTGATTGCTCTGTCCATCACGGGTTACCTGAGCGTGACCACTCGGCCCCATAATGGTCACCTCAATATGGCTGTTACCGGGGACTACAATTGGACGATTACTCAAAGTGTGTGGGCAGATTGGCACTAGGGAGATCGCCTTCAGGGTGGGGGCAAGGATAGGGCCGCCACTGGAGAGGGCATAGGCGGTAGAGCCGGTTGGGGTGGAGATGATCAACCCATCTGAACGCTGACGATTTACGAACTCCCCATTAATATGGGTCTCAAACTCAATCATGCGGGCGATATCCAGTTTATGGACCACTACATCGTTGAGCGCATACCCCTCAGCCAAGGATTCACCATCCCGTAGGATATGACTTTGTAGTAGGCAACGCCGCTCTTCGGTAAATTCGCCGCTCAGCACCTCCTCCAAATAAGTGTCGATCTGGTTGGGTGCAATGTCGGTGAGGAAGCCCAAGCGCCCCAAATTGATCCCCAGCATTGGGATATCAAAACGGGCCAGTGAACGGGCTGCATTCAAGAAGGAGCCATCTCCCCCAATTACGATGGCGAGATCACACTGTTCGCCCATCTCTTCACGAGTGACTACAGGTAGTCGGTTCTCTGGGTGGCGTTCTGCAGTCTCTTTATCCAGAAACACCTCCAACTGTTTATCGACCAAGCAACCGGTGAGAGAGAGTAGGGTCTCGCCGACAGTGGGTGCTCCAAATTTACCGATGACGCCGATTTTGTGGAATTGATAGTCCATAATGCTGTTCTTTATTCTATTAATTTTATGGGTGTGTAAGGTGTTGAAGCTGGCACTCAAGAGGAACGAGTGCTAATCTTCGTCTCCTTTTTGAATTCTCCAACTATATCACGATTTTACCACCACGGATGAGCAGTGAACTACCTCTAACAGAGCGGGCGCAACACCTGTTAAAAGTGTTGGTCGAACACCATATCCGTGATGGGAAGCCGGTCGGTTCCACCACGCTTTCACGTAACTCTGGATTGAAGGTGAGTTCCGCTACCATCCGTAACACCATGTCGGATCTGGAGGCGATGGGGTTGATCCACTCGCCACACACCTCGGCAGGGCGTATTCCCACCCAAAAGGGGTATCGCCTGTTTGTCGATAGTATGGTGGCGGTGCAGCCGCTACAGCGGGTCGAATTGACACAGCTGCAGCAAGAGATCTCTGGGCAAGAGAAAAATACCCAAGAGGTGCTTAGCTCAGCTTCGTCATTATTATCGCAGATTACCCAGATGGCGAGTGTGGTGATGGTGCCACGGCATGAGCGGGTCACCCTGCGCCACTTGGAATTTTTGCCACTCTCTGAGGGGCGGGTGCTGGCGATTTTGGTGACCAACCTGGATGAGGTGCAGAATCGTATCTTGCAGACCGATCGTAGCTTTACAGAGTCGGAATTGCGTCAGGCGGCCAACTGGTTCAATCAGACCTTTGAAGGGGAAGATTTAGAGCTGGTGCGTAGCCGTCTGGTTACTGAGCTAGAGCGCTCCAAAAGTGAGATGGATGAGGCGATGCAACAGATTGTGCAGATGGCACAGCAAGCCGTCACCTCAGGGGAACCGAACAGAGATCAGATGATGGTCTCTGGGCGCTCCAAATTGATGGACTACAATGAATTTTCAGAGATGGATCGGCTGCGTCAGCTCTTCAACGCCTTCAGTGAGAAGCGCGACATGATTCATCTGCTGGACCAGTGTATGGAGGCCGATGGGGTACAGGTCTTTATCGGTGAGGAGTCGGGCTACCAGTTTTTTGATGAGTGTAGTGTGGTCACCGCCCCCTATCGTCATGGTGATGAGGTGGTGGGGGTGTTGGGGGTAGTGGGGCCAACCCGCATGGCCTACGACCGAGTGATTCCGGTGGTAGATATGACCGCAAAAGTTTTAAGTTCTGCCTTGAATTCGATGGGATAGCCCCCATTCAGAGGGGGAATTTTCTGTTTAAGGCAGATCAATAGAAGCAGTAAAATATTAGTAATTAGTTTAGCTTTATTAAATAAGGAATTGTTTTAAATGAGTGAAGAGGAAGTTAAACCTGAATCTGAAGAAGAGCAGGTTGCAGAAGAGAGTACGGAAACGGTTGCGGCAGAGAGCGATGTTGCAGAAGAGACTACAGAAGAGGCAACAGAAGCGACTGTAGAGGAGAGCGCTGAGGAAGTTGCAGAGCCAACCAATGCTGAGATGGTAGAGCAGGCCAAAGCACAGGCCGCCGACTATCTGGACCGCATGACCCGTATGCAGGCAGAGATGGATAATCTTCGCAAGCGCACGGCACGGGATGTTTCGAACGCACGTAAATTTGCGCTCGAACCCTTCGCCAAGGAGCTGCTGGCGGTGGCCGATAGTATCGATTTGGGGCTCAATGCTGCCAAAGACTCCGATGATGTCTCTTCTCTGATTGAGGGGATGGAGCTTACTCGTAAGCAGCTCTTCGGTACGCTGGAGAAGTTTAATGTCGAGGTGATGGATGCGATGGGGGTCAAGTTTGATCCTGAGCAGCATGAGGCGATGACCATGGTGCCTAATCCAGAGATGGAACCCAACACGGTGATGGATGTGATCCAGAAAGGGTACACCCTCAATGGTCGTCTACTGCGCCCAGCAAGAGTAATTGTTAGCTCCTCTTGAAACTCTAAAGAACACCCCCATAGTAGGGGTAAGCTAAAAAGTGACAGTTAAAAGTAAACATTAAGAAATCTTGATAAAGAATTGAAATTGGAGAAGATATAATGGGTAAGATTATCGGTATTGACCTCGGAACCACAAACTCGTGCGTCTCTGTATTGGAAGGCGACTCAGCACGTGTGATCGAGAATAGCGAAGGTGCACGCACCACGCCATCGGTCATCGGTTATGCGGATGATGGTGAGGTTCTGGTCGGTCAGGCGGCAAAACGTCAGGCGGTCACCAACCCACACAACACCCTGTTTGCGATCAAACGACTGATCGGTCGCCGCTTCGAAGATGACGTGGTGCAGAAGGATATCAATCTGGTTCCGTACAAAATCGTCAAGGCCGATAACGGTGATGCCTGGGTTCAGGTCGATGACAAGAAGATGGCGGCCCCAGAGGTCTCAGCTCGCGTACTGCAGAAGATGAAGAAGACCGCTGAGGAGTATCTCGGTGAGGATGTCACCGAAGCGGTCGTCACTGTCCCAGCCTACTTTAACGACTCTCAGCGTCAGGCAACCAAAGATGCCGGTAAGATCGCAGGTCTTGAAGTAAAGCGTATTATCAATGAGCCAACCGCAGCGGCACTCGCCTACGGTATGGATAAGAAGGAAGGGGATCGTGTGATTGCGGTCTACGACCTCGGTGGCGGTACCTTCGACGTATCAATCATTGAGATCGCCGAGATTGATGGTGAGCACCAGTTTGAGGTGTTGGCCACCAATGGTGACACCTTCCTCGGTGGTGAGGATTTTGACAACCGCATCATGGATTACTTGGTTGATGAGTTCAAAAAAGAGCAAGCGGTCGATCTCTCGAAAGATCCAATGGCCCTGCAGCGCCTGAAAGAGGCAGCGGAGAAGGCGAAGATCGAACTCTCCTCCAGTCAGCAGACCGATATCAATCTGCCCTACATCACTGCAGATGCCTCCGGCCCTAAGCACATGAACATCAAGATGACTCGTGCCAAGCTAGAGTCATTGGTGGATGATCTGGTACAGCGCTCCATCGACCCTTGTCGTGTGGCACTGAAGGATGCGGGTCTCTCGGCCTCTGAGGTTAAGGACGTGATCTTGGTGGGTGGACAGACCCGTATGCCTAAAGTACAGGAGCAGGTTCAGAGCTTCTTCGGTCGCGAGCCACGTAAGGATGTGAATCCAGATGAAGCCGTTGCCATGGGTGCGGCAATTCAGGGTGGTGTACTCTCCGGTGATGTCAGCGACGTACTGTTGCTGGACGTAACCCCACTTTCACTTGGTATCGAAACCCTGGGTGGCGTGATGACCAAGCTGATCGAGAAGAACACCACCATTCCTACCAAGGCGCAGCAGGTCTTCTCCACAGCGGATGATAACCAAGGTGCGGTCACCGTACACGTACTTCAGGGTGAGCGTGAGCAGGCCTCCGCGAATAAATCACTGGGTCGTTTCGACCTGACGGATATCCCACCTGCACCGCGTGGTACGCCACAAATTGAGGTGAGTTTGGATATCGATGCCAATGGTATCCTCAACGTCTCTGCTAAGGATAAGGCGACGGGTAAAGAGCAGTCTATCGTCATCAAGGCTTCCAGTGGCCTGAGTGATGATGAGATCCAGAATATGGTCAATGATGCAGAAGCCCATGCGGATGAGGATAAGAAGTTCCAGGAGTTGGTTGGTGCACGTAACCAGGCAGACAGTCTGATCCACTCCACCCGTAAGGCGATGGATGATGCGGGTGATGACAACGTCGATGCAGAAGAGAAGAGCGCTATCGAATCCGCCATTGCCGTGCTGGAAGAGGCGATGAAGGGTGATGATGCCGCAGATATCGAAGAGAAGACCAAGGCGCTGGGCGAGGCCTCTGGTAAAATGGCAGAGCGCATGTATGCACAGAGCGGTGCGGAAGAGGGTGCTGCCCCAGAAGCGGATGCTGCTGCTCAAGATGATGATGTGGTGGATGCAGAGTTCGAAGAGGTTGATGATAAGAAATAAGCCTTTTTAAAAAGCCTTTTAACCACAGAGGGCACAGAGTACACAGAGAATGAAGTAGTGCCTCTGTGCTCTCTGTGTCCTCTGTGGTTTCATTGGTTTTGAAGAAAGTGATTGATAAGTTAATATAACTAGCTGAAAAATAATATGTCTAAAAGAGATTACTACGAAGTGCTCGGTGTGGATCGGAATGCCAGTGAGGCCGATCTGAAGAAGTCCTATCGTCGAATGGCGATGAAGTTTCACCCGGATCGTAACCCCGACAGTGAAGATGCGGAGGCCCAGTTCAAAGAGGTCAAAGAGGCCTACGAGGTCCTCAGTGATAGCCAGAAGCGTGCCGCCTATGACCAGTTTGGGCATGCCGGTGTTGAGGGCGGTGCTGGACAGGGTGGCTTTGGCGGAGGCTTCGGCGGTTTTGAAGATATCTTCAGTGACATCTTCGGCGGTGGTGGCGGTGGCCGCAGTCGTGGTGGTCCACGTGTCTATCGTGGTGCCGATCTGGCCTACCGTATGGAACTTACGCTGGAGGAGGCGATCTCCGGTATAACACGTGAGATTCGTATTCCAGCCACAGAGATCTGTAAACAGTGTAGTGGTACCGGAGCCAAAGCAGGCAGCAGCCCTGTGACCTGTAACACCTGTGGTGGTGTCGGCAAGGTACGTATGCAGCAAGGGTTCTTCTCGGTACAGCAGACCTGCCCCTCCTGTCATGGTGCGGGTAAAGAGATCAAAAACCCCTGTAATATTTGCCATGGTGCCGGAAAGGTCAAAAAAGAGAAGACGCTCTCGGTCAAGATTCCGGGCGGTGTCGATACCGGGGATCGGGTACGTCTCAGTGGAGAGGGAGAGCCCGGTGAAAATGGTGGCC
Source organism: Gammaproteobacteria bacterium (assembly GCA_018648825.1). Classification (GTDB taxonomy): domain Bacteria; phylum Pseudomonadota; class Gammaproteobacteria; genus Thiopontia. The sequence goes on along the minus strand of JABGQL010000038.1, from coordinate 5,101 downwards.
CCTCTGGAGATCTGTTTGTAGAGGTGCGGGTCAAAGAGCACGCGCTGTTTACCCGTGATGGAGATGATCTCTACTGTGAAATTCCGGTTGGGATTGTTACAGCTACACTGGGTGGTGAGGTTGAGGTGCCGTGCTTGGGTAATAGCCAGTGCGTGAAACTGAAGATTCCATCCGAGTCGCAAACCGGCAAGCTCTTCCGTCTGCGTGGCAAAGGGGTCAAGTCGGTACGTAGCCACGGACCGGGTGACCTGATGTGTCGTGTGATCGTTGAGACACCGGTGAAGCTGAACAGCAAACAGAAAGAGCTGCTCAAACAGTTTGGTGAGTCACTAGAAGAGAGGCGAGAGAAGCACAGTCCACACCACTCCTCATGGTTGGATAAAGTAAAAGGCTTCTTTGAAGAC
>JABGQL010000038.1:0-4597 GCA_018648825.1 Gammaproteobacteria bacterium | reverse complement strand
GGGGCCGATGTACTGATCGACTTCACCCGCCCCAACGTCACTCTCGAAAATATTCAACGGTGTCTTCAGAGCGGCACCAAAATGGTAATCGGTACGACGGGCTTCAGCGATAAAGAGAAAGAGAAAATCGCCGAGGCGGCCAAAGAGATCGCCATCGTTTTCGCTCCGAACATGAGTGTCGGCGTTAACCTCTGTTTCAAACTGCTCGATATTGCAGCGCGAGTGATGGGGGGTGAGGTCGATATCGAAGTGATCGAAGGGCATCACCGCCACAAAGTCGATGCACCCTCTGGTACCGCCCTGCGTATGGGGGAGGTTGTTGCTGATGCGTTGGGTCGTGACCTGAAAGAGTGCGCCGTCTACGGTCGTGAGGGCAATACCGGAGAGCGTGAGCGTGGCACGATTGGTTTTGAGACCATCCGCGCGGGAGATATTGTCGGTGACCATACCGTACTCTTTGCCGATATCGGCGAGCGGGTCGAGATTACCCACAAGGCCTCCAGTCGCCTTACCTTTGCGAAGGGTGCGGTACGTGCAGCCGGTTGGTTGATGGATAAGGAGAGCGGCCTGTTTGATATGCAGGATGTGCTCGGCTTGAGGTAGTTCATAGCCCATTTATAGGTGGTTTATTGTGTCAGGATTCAACCATAAAAAGCTGTTCCAGAGTTTTCATTCAGACTATGTTGCACGGGGAAGAAGCTATTTTGAGCGCAACAGAGTCGAGTTTGTAAACCTCAAAAAAGATGGTGGCCTGAGTGCCATTGTCAGTGGTAGACAGTTCTATCAGGTCAATATTGAGCCCATCGTCATCGATGGTGACCAGTGGGTCGTCGATGGGGACTGCTCCTGCCCGGTCCACTACAACTGTAAGCACGTTGTTGCTGCGTTGTTGGAGGCGGAGAAAAAAGAGCTCCCTCTGCTGGGGGATAAGCCGCTGGATGTGACCCCAATGGATGAACGTAGAGGCAAAGGGAGTGGGGAGCGCTTTGTTGAGGAGTGGGTGGGAGCGCTCACCACATTGGCGAATGGGGAACAGACCGCACCCAGGCGCCAGAATAGCCGAGGGAAGAGCGCTCAGAAGCGTTGGCTGCTCTATGTTTTTCAGCCTCCACAGTCGGGGAGGTCACTCTCCCTAGATGTCTGTACTGGGTACCTAAAGAAGGATGGCAACTATAGCCAGATCAAGAGCTTTTCCCCTTACACCACGCTACAAGGTACACCGCCTGAGGCTGTCTTGCCCGAAGATGTAAAACTGTTACGTCAGCTCTATCTCCACTCACAGAACGACTTTAACTCGGGTCGCTGTGCGCTACAGGGGGAGGAGAGCGGTGAGATTTTTGAGAAGGTAGTCGCAACCGGGCGCAGCTTCTGGAAGAGCATTGAGAGTGCCCCGCTGTCACTCATCGAACCTAAACCGATGCAGTTGAGGTGGGAAGAGGATGTGCATGGAGAGCAGAAGCTGCAGGCGAAGGTGGCGGATGTTGAAGAGGTGATGGTTCTGCTGTTGGACCCTCCCTACTACCGGATACCTATGACGGAGGAGGTTGGGTGCCTGCAGAGTGAATATCCCCCCCAGCTGCTGGCCCGGCTGGACCAGTTGCCAGCGGTTCCGCCAGAGCAGGTGGCCCAGTTACAACAGAAGCTGGAAAAACAGCAGCAACTGACGGCCATCCCAAGGCCTCGTAAAGTGACTCCGGTGAAGTTGCACGAGGTGGAGCCACGGCCCAGATTGCGGCTCTTTATGGGGGTGATTCAGATTGAAGATGAGGATGACCAATATTGGTGGCGTGAGGAGCCGGAGTACTATGCCCAGTCGCTACCGATGGTAGAGCTGCAGTTTGACTATGATGGAGTGATTGTCGATTTTGAGGATGAGGCTACGATACTCTGGTCCCATCGGGGGAGCGAGCGTTTACAGATCCCGCGTGATGAAGAGCAAGAGGAGAACTACAGAGCGCAGTTGACCCCCTTTATGTTCGAGGTGGAGTCGTTGATGTATGGTGAGGATGATGTTCAGGTTGATGATCGATACATCGACAGCCTCACCTTTATTGGGGGAGAGGGTAAAATTATCGACTTCTGCTTGGATGAGCTGCCCAAGCTGCGCAAACAGGGGTGGATAATTGAGTTTTCAGAGGATTGGGATTGGACGTTCGCTGAAGAGCCTGAAGGGTGGTACGCCGAGCTGGATGAGTCAGAGAGTGACTGGTTTACTCTGGGGTTAGAGGTTGATATCGATGGGCAGCGGGTTTCACTGCTGCCGATACTGGCGCAGTTTGTCGCAAACCTGCCGAATGATCTCACCCTAGAGCAGCTCAAACAGATGCCGGATGAGCAGAAAATAGTGGTGCGTCTGGATGATGGGCGCCTACTACCGATCTACCTGGGGAAGGTGCGCACCATCCTCAGTACCTTGATTGAGCTCTATGACGAGCGCCCACTGGATGAGCAGGGACGTATCCGCTTCAATCGTCTGGAGGCGGCGCGCATGGCCGACCTGCAGGCGGCAGAGGGTGCCGCCCACCTGCGCTGGTTGGGGGGAGATCGGCTGCTTGACCTCGGTAAAAAACTGCGAGATTTTAACGGCATTGAAGTGGCGGCCCCACCGCAACAGTTTCATGCCGAGCTGCGAGACTACCAACAGACCGGCCTCTCCTGGCTCCAGTTTCTGCGAGAGATGGGGTTGGGTGGGGTATTGGCCGATGACATGGGGCTGGGAAAGACGGTACAGACCTTGGCCCATCTTCTGTTAGAGAAACAGAGTGGGCGGATGCAAGGCCCCTCTCTGGTGGTGGCCCCAACCAGTCTGATGGTCAACTGGCGATCCGAGGCGGCACGTTTTGCACCCGATCTGCGGGTGACGGTGCTGCATGGTGCCGATCGAAAAGAGCGTTATTGTGAGATCAGTGAGAGCGACATCGTGCTCACCACCTATCCACTGGTGACACGAGACCATGAAGAGCTGCTCAGTCACGACTACTACCTGCTCATTCTCGACGAGGCGCAGGTGATCAAAAACCCCAAGGCGCGGGTGACCCAGCTGGTCCATCAGATCCAGGCGCAGCACCGCCTCTGTCTCAGTGGAACCCCGATGGAGAATCACCTCGGAGAGCTCTGGTCACTGATGCACTTCCTCAATCCGGGGCTGCTGGGGGATGAGAAACAGTTTCGTCAGCAGTACCGCAACCCCATTGAAAAGCGCGGAGATAGCCACCGTCAACACATTCTACAGCGCCGCATCTCCCCATTTCTATTGCGTCGTAGCAAACAGGAGGTGGTGCTAGAGCTGCCTGAAAAGAGCACCATTATTCGCTCTGTTGAGCTGGAGGGGGTGCAGAGTAAACTCTACGAGTCGATCCGCCTCTCGATGCACAAAAAGATCAAAAAAGAGGTGGAGCGAAAGGGGTTGAACCGCAGCCATATCATCATCCTTGATGCGCTACTCAAGCTGCGCCAAGTCTGCTGTGATCCGCGACTGCTCAAACTCGATGCGGCAAAAAATGTGAAAAAATCGGCGAAGCTGGAGATGTTGATGGACCTGCTGCCAGAGATGCTCGAAGAGGGGCGGCGGGTGCTGCTTTTCTCCCAATTCACCTCCATGCTCAAACTGATTGAAGATGAACTGAAAAAGAAGAAGATCGACTACGTAAAATTGACCGGTCAGACCAGAGACCGCGCCACTCCAGTAGAGCGTTTTCAGGCAGGAGAGGTACCCCTGTTTCTGATCAGCCTCAAGGCGGGTGGTACTGGCCTCAACCTCACTGCCGCCGATACCGTAATCCACTATGATCCGTGGTGGAACCCCGCAGTAGAGAATCAGGCCACCGACCGCGCCCACCGCATCGGGCAAACCAACTCCGTCTTCGTCTATAAATTTATCACCGCTAATACCGTAGAGGAGAAAATACTGGAGCTACAGCAGCGCAAAAGTGCACTGGTCGAAGGGCTCTATGGGGACGGAAAGGCTGCAACAGGTGGGAAGTTCAGCGCAGAGGACCTGCAGATGTTGTTTGATCCTGTGGTAGATTGATCTGTAACGTGTGTTGAGAGTAAGATAAACCGCTATGAATATCGCGCGCACTGAAGATCTACCCCATTACACCTATGAGGACTACCTCCTCTGGGAAGGGCGATGGGAGTTGATTGAGGGGGTGCCCTATGCGATGTCGCCAGCGCCTTCGATTGAACACCAATCAACCTCTAGCCGTCTGGCTCGGCTGCTTGAAGAGGCCGTAGAGCAGTGCGAACCCTGCTTGGCTCTGTTGCCAGTAGATTGGAAAATTGATGATTCAACGGTCGTTCAGCCAGATAATATGGTGGTCTGCCACCAACCGGATCACCCTAATTACATCAGCCGTGCTCCAGAGCTGATATTTGAGATCCTCTCGCCCAGCACATCAGAGCGGGACCGTAACCTCAAATATCGCCTCTACGAGTCCGAAGGGGTGAAGTATTACGCTATCGTCAACCATGAAGACCGGATCGCAAAAATCTACCGACTACAGGATGGTCGCTTTGTTAAGGCAGCAGATGTTGTAGAGGAGACCTTTGAGTTTGATCTTGGGGTGTGCAGTTTCAATCTCGATTTTTCACGCGT
>JABGQL010000035.1:17097-19502 GCA_018648825.1 Gammaproteobacteria bacterium | reverse complement strand
GCAAAATCGCCTGATAGGTCTCCAGTACAGAGACCTCATCATCAATTGCCAAAATGCGCCAAGGCTGCTGTGCCTGTTGTTCCATAAAGAATCTATTCGTATCTTAAGCCTAATATTCGATTAATTATAAAAGGTTAGACTCCATAATCATAGACAAAATAGAACCTCATATATCAATTACTCAATAACGTACTACAATAACGGTGAGGGGGCTTAACACCTCGAGCAGATGGAATATGGAGGTCTCCAGAGTAGAACTCGAACCCTTAAATTGCATGATCAACAAGGAGATCATCATGAAAAGCAGAAGACAGATCATCGTTATGGTGGTGGCTCTGTTGCTCTCTTTTTCACCCCTGACCAGCGCTTATGATCAGCCACTGGCCGAGAGTTATGAGAGCTACTTTGAGCCATTCAAAGGCAAAGCAACCGGTAAGGCGATGCAACAGATGCCAATTCCAAAGTTTGTGCTGGAGGTTCGCTCAGGCAGTGATTTCTACCTGATTGATATCCGCACCCCTGCGGAGAGTAGCATTGTGGGCTTAACCCTACCCGGAACAGTCGCTATCCCTATGAATCAGCTATTCAGAGCTGAAAATCTGGCGCGGATTCCAACCGACCGAAAGGTGGTGGTGACCTGTAAAGCGGGCCACCGGGGTATGGCGGTAACCACTGCGTTGCGTCATATTGGATTCAGCAATGTTTACAATCTGAAGGGTGGAGTGATGGCTTTGATTAAACACCTCAACCCCAAGACTGCTGCGGTTAAAAAGTAGTCGGCAAACTGTAACTCAACCACCCACTGAGGCTCAATAGAACACAGCATTGAGCCTCTTTTTTCTGCGCACTCAAGCGGTCACCTCCTCCTCGGCCAAGCGCTTGTAGTGCTGATAACGTGCCGAAATCTCCTCTTCTGCCTGTTTCTGTAACGCTGCAGCCACCTCGGGTTGGCTACGCATCAGCACACTAAAACGCCCCTCTCCTTGGATAAAGTCAGCATAGGGAATTTTGGGCGCTTTAGAGTCCAGCTGCATCGGATTCTTCCCCTGCTCACGCCGGCGGGGATCATAGCGAAATAGCGGCCAGTGACCGCTCTCTACCGCCAAGCGTTGACGACTATGGTTCTCCGTCATATCAACACCTTGAGCAATACAGGGGGCATAGGCGATGATGATGGAGGTGCCGGGATAGGACTCTGCCTCCAGAAAGGTCTTCAGGGTCTGCATATCCTTGGCCCCATAGGCCACCTGCGCCACATAGACATTGCCATAGCTAATGGCCACATCGGCCAGATTCTTCTTCGCTGAAGTTTTTCCACCCGCAGAGAATTTGGCCACCGCACCACGCGGCGTTGCCTTGGAGGTTTGCCCCCCGGTATTCGAGTAGACCTCGGTATCAAGCACCAGAATATTCACATCACGCCCACTGGCGAGTGCATGGTCTACCCCGCCAAAACCGATATCATAGGCCCAGCCATCTCCGCCGATAATCCACACACTGCGCCGCACCAACACATCAATCAACGCCTCCAACAGCTGAGCCTCATCACTGTCGATCTGTTTCAGCCGTTCACTCAACTGCTCAACCGCCTGACGCTGCTGATAGATGCCACTCTCTGAGGTTTGATCCCGACTCAATAGTTGCTCGACAAAGGCTTCACCCAGCTCCGCCTCTATCTCTTTCTGCATCATCTGTAGCTTCTCCCTCACCTCATCCCATTGATGATCGAGTGCCGCACGCATCCCCATACCAAATTCAGCATTATCTTCAAACAGGGAGTTACTCCATGCGGGACCACGCCCCTCTGTAGTTACCGTCCATGGGGTGGTTGGCAGGTTACCGCCATAGATTGAGGAGCAGCCCGTCGCATTGGCTACCACCATACGCTCTCCAAACAGCTGGCTGGTGAGACGTACATAGGGGGTCTCTGCACAGCCTGTACAAGCCCCAGAGAACTCAAACAGCGGCTGGAACAGCATCGCCCCCTTCAGGGTTGAGGCTCGCACTAGGGTACGATCATACTCTGGCAAGCTCTTGAAGAATGCCCAGCTACTGCGCTCCTGCTCCAGCAGATCAGATTCAAGCGAGACCATGTTGAGCGCCTTATGCTCTGGGTTCTGCTTATCATGCACGGGGCAGATCTCTACACAAAGCCCACAACCTGTGCAATCCTCTGGGGCCACTTGGTAGCTGATCTGGGTCTCTGCCGCAAACTCTTTGCCCTTGACGGGCGCATACTTGAACCCCTCTGGTGCAGTGGCTGCATGGTCAAGATCTAACACTTTGCTGCGAATCGCCGAGTGTGGACAGACAAACGGACACTTGCCACAATCGATACAGATCGACTCATCCCACAGCGGAATCTCAAAGGCGAGATTACGCTTCTCCCACTGCGTAGTACCCAC
>JABGQL010000035.1:14051-16997 GCA_018648825.1 Gammaproteobacteria bacterium | reverse complement strand
ACTTGCACCGCCTGTTTCATCGCCGCAATCGCCTGCTCTCGCGGCAGCACTTCGGAGATTGCGAAGAAACAGCTCTGCATTACGGTGTTGATGCGTTTGCCCATTCCTGCCTCGGCAGCGGTGGTAACCGCATCGATGGCATAGAAGCGCAGTGATTTGTCGATAATAGTCTGCTGCACCGTGCGTGGCAGTGAATCCCACAGCTGATCCGCTGGCTGAGCGCTATTAAGTAAGAAGACAGCACCCGGCTTTGCCATCTCCAGCATCGGGTAACGCTGTAGAAAACGCTCTTGATGACAGGCAACAAAGTCGGCCTCTCCCGGTGTAATCAGATAGGAGGAGCGGATTAGTTCGGTACCAAAACGGAGGTGTGAAACGGTGACCGCTCCGGTCTTCTTCGAGTCATAGACAAAATAGCCCTGCCCCTGATGGTTGGACTGCTCTCCAATAATTTTGATTGCATTGCGGTTGGCACTAACGGTGCCATCACTGCCAAGCCCGTAAAAGAGGGCCTTAAACTGGTTTTTCACCGCATCTGGCTTGAACGACTCATCCCACGCCAGACTGCTATCACTGACATCATCCTCAATGCCGATGGTAAAGGAGTTCTTTAGACGAGACTGGGTTAGCATCTCAAACACCGCCTTCACCATCGCAGGGGTAAACTCCTTGGAGGAGATCCCGTATCGCCCTCCAACCACCTTGGGCATCGGATGGGGCCAGAGTTCACCTGAGCCACTGTGCATCGCCAAAGCGGTCACCACATCCTTGTAGAGCGGCTCTCCATCGGCACCAGGCTCTTTAATACGATCCAGTACTGCAATTTGTTTCACCGTCTCTGGCAGCACCTCCAGCAGGTAGTGTGGCGAGAAGGGGCGATAGAGGCGTACCTTGATCACCCCCACCTTCTCACCTCTGGCCGTTAGATGCTCAACCGTCTCTTCGACCGCCCCCACACCGGAACCCATCAAAATAACCACTCGCTCTGCATCAACTGCCCCCACATACTCAAAGGGGCGATAGCGTCTCCCTGTGAGTAGAGCGAAGCGCTCCATGGTCGCCTTTACCAAATTAGGAGCCTGCTGGTACCACGGGGTGATCGCCTCTCGCTGCTGGAAGAAGGTGTCTGGATTTTGCGAGGTACCGCGTACCACGGGGTGATCTGGATTCAATGCACGCTGACGGTGTTGATGTATGCGTCTCTCCCCCATCATCGAGTGAATCACCTCCAGCTCAATCTCCTCAACTTGGTTGATCTCATGTGAGGTACGAAAGCCATCAAAAAAGTGAACAAACGGGAGTCGCGTAGAGAGCGAAGCGGCTTGGGAGATCAGCGCAAAGTCGTGCGCCTCCTGCACCGAACTGGCGGCAAGCATCGCAAAGCCAGTTCCACGTACCGCCATCACATCACTATGGTCTCCAAAAATGGAGAGCGCATGGGTCGCCAACGTACGTGCCGAAACATGGAACACTGTCGGGGTCAGCTCTCCCGCAATCTTGTACATATTGGGGATCATCAACAACAGCCCCTGCGATGCGGTAAAAGTGGTGGAGAGTGCCCCACTCTGCAGTGCACCGTGTATCGCACCGGCAGCCCCCGCCTCACTCTGCATCTCGATAATCTCGGGGACACTACCCCAGATGTTCTTACGCCCAGCCGCAGACCACGCATCCGAGAGTTCCCCCATCGGAGAAGCTGGAGTAATCGGGTAGATCGCAATCACCTCATTGGTCTGGTGTGCAATCCTTGCAACCGCCTCGTTTCCATCCATCATTGCCATGCGTAGATCTCCCATAAACTGAACCTTGATAATGGAACCATATGCAGGGATCTCCGCTAGGTCAAATAAAATAGCTGAAAACCACTCATCAAAACGGTCAGTAAAATCGACAAACATCAACCGCTGCTCCCCGTACCTGTTGCCTTACAATCTGTATGACAGGGGTGTAAACTATGTCTATGAACAACGACCAACTCAAGGAGTCTGTAGGGCTGGCTAGAACAAAAATGGCTGTTCTCGCTGCTGTAGGCCTCAGTTCTGTGGCGGGTGGATTGCGCCATATGTTTGAGATTGATCGAATGGATGTATGGGGCGTGGCTGGATTGGCAGTAGGTTATCTGGCTGTGTTACGATTTAAACACGTCGAAGAGAGTGCAGAAAACATGATAGAGGATATGAATAATGACTCCTGATGATATCTTAGTACAAGTGCTGTTTATCGGGGTTGGGATACTCTGGGTGTGGGTCGCAAGCCGTGACCGCTCAAAGCACGATTCTAAATAACTCTTTTTACTGTAACGCCTCAACCAAAACCCGCTTCGGCGGGTTTTTTCTGCCTGAGTTCTAAACATTTCCTGTAACAATTACAGAAAAATACTTTCCGGTTCTATGAAGGTGTGCGAATAACTCCTTATTGAGGACTTTACCCCGTTAGGTCAATCACCGTAAACGGCGAACCAACTATTCATAGTATGATGATCTAAAAAATATGCACAGCGTACCATCTACTTCTGAATGAACTCCGCTCAACCATCACTGAAAATCCTGCTGCTGACTCATAGTTTTAATGGCTTAAGCCAGCGGCTGTTTGTGGAGTTACGTGAAGCGGGTCACCAAGTTAGCGTCGAACTGGATATTCATGACAGCGTGACTACCGAGGCAATTGCTCTGTTTGAACCTGATCTGTTGATTGCCCCTTTTTTGAAACGGGCCATTCCTGAAACCATCTGGGGAAAACTCCCCTGCCTGATCCTCCACCCCGGCCCACCGGGAGACCGTGGCCCCTCTGCGCTAGACTGGGCCATTCTCAACAGAGAATCTGAGTGGGGCGTGACCCTACTGCAGGCCAATGAGATCATGGATGGCGGTGATGTCTGGGGCTATGAGCGCTTTCCTATGCGCAGTGCAGCCAAGGGTAGTCTTTATCGACAAGAGGTGACCGAGG
>JABGQL010000035.1:0-13951 GCA_018648825.1 Gammaproteobacteria bacterium | reverse complement strand
AAGGATATGGGTAACCTCTATGGCTCTGAGTACTGGAGCTATCTGCTGCCACGCCACTGTGGTGCAGAGAATGCAGAACAGATCACCCAGTCTCGACTACCAATGGGCAGCCGTGAGGCTACTGATCTGGGGCTGGCTGATGCCTGTTTTGATCTACCTCGCAACCAATTTATCAGCCACTGTATTGAGCAGGCCGAGCAACTGAACTTTCCACAGCTCATGGAGAAGAAGCAGAAACAGAGAGCCTCTGATGAGGCAAAGCGCCCACTCGCCAGTTATCGAACTGCTGAGCTGGAGCGGATGCGGATGAACTTCTATGGCTTTGACCCCAGTTACCATATTGCACGCTATAACTTTGTGCATAAGGTACCCAAGTCACGTACTCCACTGACACTGGCCCTGCACCGCAGGAGGGGCACACAATGAGTCATACACTCCAGCAAGGTCTACAGGTTCAGGTGAACGGTGTGGTGCAGGGGGTTGGGTTTCGCCCTACCGTATGGAAGATCGCCAATGAGCTGAAGCTAACCGGGTCGGTCTGGAATGGGGCTGATGGGGTCACTATTGAGCTGTGGGGGGAGCCCAACTCACTCGAACAATTTCTGCAGCAACTACAGAGCAGTCCTCCCCCATTGGCGATTATCGAGCGACTGGAGCACACCCCTCTTTCAGGCTCTCCCCCCAATGACTTCACCATCATCCCCAGTCGTGGGGGCCATGTCACCACTGGGGTGGCTGCCGATGCTGCCACCTGCCCTGCCTGCATTGCCAATGTTCACGATCCTGATAATCGCCGCTATCGCTACCCATTCACCAACTGTACCCACTGTGGGCCGCGCCTATCAATTATTGGCGCTGTACCCTATGATCGCCCCAACACCTCGATGGCACCCTTTACTATGTGTCCGGCCTGTCAACAGGAGTATGACAGCCCTGCTGACCGCCGCTTTCATGCCCAACCCAACTGCTGTCCCGCATGTGGCCCACAACTTTGGTTAGAGGATCGCAATGGAAAACAGGTTGATGGTGACCCCATCACTGAAGCTGCTGCACAGTTGCGCAGCGGTAAGATTGTAGCGATCAAAGGGATTGGGGGTATCCATCTCGCCTGTGATGCAAGCAGTGAATCAGCCATCAACACACTGCGACAGCGCAAGCAACGCCCCACTAAGGCGCTGGCAGTGATGGCTCAAGATCTACAACAGATCAGGCGTTATGCACAACCCACAACACTGGAGAGCGAGGCACTACAGGGTCCAGCTGCCCCCATTGTCATTCTGCAACAACAGGGAGAACCGCTTCCTGCTGCAATTGCCCCGCTACAGCAGAGCATCGGTTTTATGCTCCCCTACTCTCCCCTGCATCATCTACTGATGAGAGCGCTGGAACACCCCATTGTGCTCACCTCTGGCAACCACAGTGGGCAACCTCAGTGCATCAGCAACCAAGCGGCAGTTCAAGAGCTTTCTGGCATTGCCGACTATTGGCTACTGCATGACCGTAAAATCATCAACCGAGTGGATGACTCCGTTGTGCGGGAGGCCGACCAACAGATACGGGTGATCCGTCATGCCCGTGGAGCGGCACCTGAGACTCTGCCACTGCCTGACGGCTTTGAAGATGTCCCACCCATGCTGGCAATGGGGGGAGAGCTAAAGAACAGCTTTGCACTGCTGCGTGAGGGGCGAGTCACCCTCTCTCAATATATCGGTGACCTAGAAGATGCCTCCACCCTGCAGGCGTACCAACAGACCCACCAACTCTTTCAGCAACTGTTTGACCACCATCCAGAGACCATCGTTGTGGATCGACATCCCGATTATCTCCCCTCTCAACTGGGTAGACAGTGGGCCATGGAACGAGGGGTGAAATTGGTAGCGGTACAACATCATCACGCCCATATTGCCGCCTGTATGGTAGAGCACCAGCGCCCCCTCAACAACCCACCACTGCTGGGGATTGCGCTCGATGGGCTCGGTTATGGAGATGATGGCGCAATTTGGGGCGGTGAATTTCTGCTCGCCAGCTACAGTCACTACCAACGCTTGGGCCACTTTGCCCCGATTGCAATGCCGGGTGGGGCCAAAGCCAGTCGAGAACCATGGCGCAATACCGTCGCACAGCTTCTGGCAATAGAGGAGCATACTCAACTGCTGGAGCAGTATCGTGATCTGGAGCTTATTCAGACACTACAGCAGAAACCCCTCCACACCCTGCAGCAGATGGTCGAAAAGAATCTTAATAGCCCCCTCGCCTCCTCCTGCGGCCGTCTGATTGATGCGGTAGCTGCCGCCATTGGTATAGCCCCTGAACAGCTCTCATTTGAGGGAGAGGCTGCAATCACACTGGAGTCACTGGCAACGACCGCTCCCAATGAATCCGCTTACCCCTACACCACGACGACAGAGCATGGAGTGATCCAATTGAGGTGGGAGACGCTATGGAGAGCACTACTGCATGATCTCAAACAGGGCACCGATCCTGCCACGATCGCCGCCCGTTTTCATCAAGGGTTGATCCATGCGGTAGCCGAAACCGCTATACAGCTCTGCCAACAGCAACAGATAGAGACCGTTGCCGTGGGAGGGGGGGTATTCCAGAACCGACTGTTATTGGAGGGGGTCTCACTACAGCTACGCAGTGCGGGGCTAGAGGTACTCACTCCAGCCAAGATCCCCAGCAGTGATCAAGGTATTGCGATAGGGCAGTGCGCCATTGCTGCTGCAAATCAACGTTTTACTGGAAACAGAAATAATCAGTGATATACTTGAAGGATAACCATCCATCAGTGAGTTGACCCATGATCAAGCCCTCCGGGAAGAGTTTCTTCAAGTTCTCCTATCTACAGGCCAAAACAGCCTGCAGTCGGCACATTCATAACAAGCAGGCCGATCAGTCCCACCTTACCGAAGAGGAGCTGGATGAGAAAAACTTAGGGATGGCCGGACAGATCGCCAACGCCTTTATCCACTCCCCACTCTCCCCTCTCTTCTTCTTTCTGATGCTGGCGATCGGCATTTATGGCCTATTCAGCACCCCTCGACAAGAGGACCCTCAGATCTCGGTGCCGATGATCGATATTGTGTTTCAACACCCCGGCGCATCACCTGAGGAGATCTCTGCCCTCACCATCGACCCTTTTGAGCGGGTATTGAGTGAGATCCCCAACCTGAAGCATATCTATTCGATGAGTGACTACGATTATGGGCTGATCACCATGGAGTTTGAGGTGGGAGAGCCGATGGGCCCTTCACTGGTTCAGGTACACAGTAAGATCAGCTCCAATCTGAAACTACTCCCCCCCGGTGTAGAGCCTCCCTCTGTCAAACCCAAGGAGGTGGATGATGTACCGGTAGTCACCCTCACCCTCTGGTCAAAGGTGGTTGATGATGAGGTGTTACGTACTCTGGCGGTGGATCTGTTGCAACACTTCAAACAGCTACCGATGACAGGGACTGGATTTGTAGTGGGTGGTCGTCAACGCCAAATTCGGGTTGAAGTGGAACCCGTACGACTGGAAGGGTTCGGCATCAGTCTGGGGCAGATTGCGATGACCCTACAGGGTTTCAATAGCAGTATGACGGTCGGTTCAATCGAATCTCATGGACGCTATAACTTCGTCAAGTCAGGGGGGTTCCTGCAGAGCCGTAGCGATGTGGAAAATCTGGTGGTGGGCCAACATCAAGGGGCACCTATATTTATCCGCGATATCGCCAAAGTGGTTGAGGGGCCGGAGGAGACCCGCTCCATGGTACTACACGCCAATGGCCCAGCCCACCCTGATCAGGAGATGCGCAGCGTAAGCGATGCGGCAGCCGTCACCATTGCCCTAGCCAAACAGCCCAACACCAATGGGGTTGAGGTGGTTAACAACATCTTGGCGGAACTGGAGCAGCTCAAGGGGTATAAGATCCCAGACAACATTCATGTCACGGTGAGTCGTGATTACGGCAAGACAGCGAATGACAAAGTCAATGGTCTACTCTTCAAACTGCTGGTGGCCACCGCTGCCGTGACCCTTCTGGTATGGCTCAGTCTGGGCCTCACTCCCTCCATTGTGGTACTGCTAACCATTCCGGTGATTCTGGTGACCACGGTCTTTATCGCAATGATTCTCGGCTACACCATTGACCGTGTCAGTCTGTTTGCACTGATCTTCGCCATCGGTATTCTGGTAGATGATGCCATTGTGGTGGTAGAGAACATCTACCGCCGTTGGCTGCGTGCAGGCAAGATGTCGACCAAAATTGCGGTCGATGCCGTACGTGAGGTGGGTAACCCCACCATCCTCGCCACCTACACCGTGGTCGCTGCGCTGGTACCTATGGGCTTTGTACGCGGCATGATGGGCCCCTATATGGAGCCGATTCCAGTACTGGGTTCAGTGGCCATGCTGCTCTCCCTATTCTCCGCGCTGATTTTTGTCCCTTGGCTCTCGGTGCGGATGCGCCCACCAATGGAACACCTACAGAAGATGGAGGAGCGAGAACAGCGCCTAGACTCCAGTCTCGACAGCTTTTTCCACCGCGCACTCTGTAGCTTGATGAGTAGCCGCCTGCTGAGTTGGGGCTTCTTTATGCTGCTGATCGTCAGTTTCGCCCTCTCTATGCTGATGTTCTACAGCAAGAGCGTAACCGTAAAGATGCTGCCGTTTGATAACAAACCGACATTGAGTGTGGTGATCGATATGCCAGAGGGTACCGCCCTGCCAGAGACGGCCAATTTGACCCGTGCCATGGCGCAGAAGCTGCAATCAGTACCGGAAGTGCTCTCTCTGCAGAGTTATATCGGCACGGCACAGCCCTTCGACTTTAACGGGCTGGTACGCCACTACTATATGCGAGAGATGCCGTGGAATGCGGATATCGCCATTCAACTGCTAGATAAACGGGAGCGAGAGCGCAGCAGCCATGAGATCGCCTCGGAAATTCGTACGCTACTCACCCCGTTATCGCTAAAATCCCATGCCACCTTGACGGTGGTTGAGATGCCCCCCGGCCCCCCTGTACTACAGACACTGGTTGCAGAGATCCATGGCCCCGATGCAGAAACCCGTCGTCAAGTTGCTCGTGATATGACCAAGCTGTTCCGCAGCTCGCCACTGGTCACCGATGTCGATAACTTTATCCGCGCCCCCAGCGACTACTGGAACTTCAAGGTGGATATACAGAAGGCCGCTCGCCAAGGGGTATCGGTCACCACTATCAACCAACATCTGGCAATGGCTATGGGGATGTTCAAGGTGATCGATCTGAAGCAGCCCGGTGTACAGGAGCCAACGTGGATCACCCTGCTGGTTCCGCTGGAGAAGCGGGCAGAGCTCAGCAATCTCAACAATATGCCAATCTCTACTCAGGATGGGCGTACCATTCCACTCTCTGAGTTGGGCCATTTTGAGCGCCTACCACGCCAGCAGATGGTATTCCACAAAGATCTGCGTGCGGTTGAGTTTGTGATGGGAGATACCACGGGTGCCTACGCAGCTCCCATCTATGCGATGTTCGATATCGAGGAGCGACTGAAGCAGTACAAAACTCCAGATGGTGTGACACTGCAACCCCACTACACCACTGCCCCCGCCAATGACCGCCAATCTGGCTTTGAGTGGAGCGGCGAGTGGACCGTCACCTTCGAGACCTTCCGTGACTTGGGAACGGCCTTTATTGTCGCCCTGATCGCGATCTATATGCTGGTGGTGTGGCAGTTTGGCAACTTCCTCATCCCTGCGATCATCATGGCTCCGATTCCGCTAACGCTGTTGGGAATCATCCCCGGCCACTGGATTCTGGGGGCTGACTTTACTGCAACCTCAATGATTGGGTGGATTGCACTGGCGGGGATCATTGTACGCAACTCGATTCTGTTGGTAGATTTCACCATCCATCAGGTACATCAAGGAGAAGAGCTAATCGAAGCGGTGATCATGGCGGTGAAGGCACGTACCCGCCCCATTCTGATTACTGCACTGGCGCTGGTGTTGGGTGCTTCAGTCATCATCACCGACCCGATTTTTCAGGGGATGGCGATCTCTCTGCTGTTTGGGGTCTTTGTCTCGACGCTACTGACGCTGTTTGTGATCCCGTTGGGGTGTGTCAGCTTGGGGCAGAAGATCTTTATGGAGAGCAAAGAGTAATAATCCTCAAAGGCACCTCTAAAAATGCACTTTTTCAGCAATTGCTACGTCAGCTCCGTACTCGAATCCTCATGTACTCGCATGTACACTGCGGTTGGCGCAAGCGCCCGCGAGACGAAGCTCCGTGCGGTGCTTTCTTGCACTCACAGAAAAATTACTATTTTTAGAGGTACCTTCAAGACTCTCCTGTGAGTTGCTGAATAGAGTCAAGGACCTGATCCAGCGCCTGTTGTAGCTGCTCCAGTTGCTGCTCACTCACCGCTATACCGTCATGAATATCTGCCTCAACCTGTCGCGCAAGCAGGGCCAACTCCTTCGCAGAGATAGTAGCAGCCACCCCTTTGAGTGAGTGAATCATCTGCTTCAACAGCTCTTGGTCATCCCTCTCTAACACTTTGGAGAAGCGCTCCATAAAATCGTGTTTCTCTGACACAAAGTTATTGAGTACATGAATATAGATCTCTCGCTTACCGACTACACGCCGCACCCCGTCTTCAATATCTAATCCAGGCAGTCTGTCTGGCCAATCCTCTATCGCGATTACCGCCACATCTCGCTCATCCGCAACCACTGCACTACTCTGACTCGGCAACCAGAGAGAGAGTTTCTCGTATAACTTCTCCACCTCGACCGGTTTTGATAAATAGTCATTCATCCCCATCTCAAGCGCCTTCTCTCGGTCGCCCTTCATTGCGTTGGCTGTCATCGCAATAATCGGTAACTCCACCGCACTTTGACTCTTGCGAATCTCTTGTGTTGCTTGATAACCATCCATCTGTGGCATCTGCACATCCATTAACACCGCATCAAAGCGCTGAGTGGAGACCTGTTGTACCGCCTCAAGACCATTATTCGCTACACTAACCACTGCCCCGACACTAAGCAGAATCTCCTTTGCAACCACCTGATTCACTAGGTTATCTTCAACCAGTAGAATATGCTTTCCAGCCAACAGCTCCATAGAGGGTGACATCTCGTCAACAACTGCACCCGTTGACTGTAACGATGCGGGACTCTCTCCACTCAATGAGCGTGCAACCATATTCAACAACTGCCCCGGATAGAATGGCTTAGTCACCCAACCTGCAAGATCAACCGTATCTGTTCTACGCTCTACTTCACTGCGCTGGTAAGCCGTCACCATAATGATAATGGGGGGAGCATTAAGGTTTTGCTGCCGCTGTATCTTCTCTGCTGTCTCAACCCCATCCATCTCGGGCATCTTCCAGTCCATCAACACCACTTGATAAGGGGTTCCATCCGCCTGTGCCTGCTCCAACATCGTCATCGCAGAAAAACCGGAGGCAGCGACATCCACAATCCCCGGACAGGCACTGAGTGCGTGTAACAAGATCTGGCGTGAGGCCTCATTATCATCCACAATAAGGATTCGTACACCATCGAGGCGTTGCTTTAATTCAGAGATATCTACCGTCTCTTCTCCCAGCCCCAGCTGTACCGTGAAGTGGAAGGTACTTCCAACCCCCTTCTCACTTTCAACCCAAATTTCTCCCCCCATCCGTTCAACCAGCTGTTTAGAGATGGCTAGGCCGAGACCTGTCCCCCCATATTTCCGGGTGGTTGAACTATCTGCCTGACTGAAGGATTGGAACAGCCGCTGCTGTTCACTCTCACTCATTCCAATTCCACTATCACACACCGCAAAATGGATCTCTACTCCCCCCTGTAACTGCTGCTTCAGCTCTGCGAGGACAATGATCTCTCCCTGTTTGGTGAACTTGATCGCATTGTTGGTAAGGTTGATCAGCACCTGTTGCAGGCGCAATGGGTCACCCACTAGGTGGGTTGGCACCGCCATATCAATATCAAACAAAACCTCCAGCCCCACCTCTGAGGCCCGAAAAACGGTAATATCCGCCAGTTGATTGAGCACGTCATTCAAGGCAAAATCGACCTGTTCAATCTCCATCTGTCCCGCCTCAATCTTGGAGAAGTCGAGAATATCGTTAATAATGGATAGCAGCGTATGTGCTGAAGACTCAAT
The DNA here is from genome assembly GCA_018648825.1 of Gammaproteobacteria bacterium. Lineage (GTDB taxonomy): Bacteria > Pseudomonadota > Gammaproteobacteria > Thiopontia. The sequence goes on along the minus strand of JABGQL010000035.1, from coordinate 5,813 downwards.
TTTGTTGACAAAGTCATGTTGTCGCGTAGAGAGTTCACTCTGCAATACCAGATGGGTCAACCCGATAATACCGTTCATCGGAGTACGGATCTCATGGCTCATATTGGCAAGGAATGCACTCTTTGCATGGTTTGCCGCCTCAGCTTCACGCGTGGCCTCTTCCAGTTGATAGGTGCGCGCTGTAATCTGTAACTCCAGATCTTGACGGTGTTCAGCCAGTTTCTGGTCTCTCGACTCAATCTGTTTGAGCATGGTGTTGAATCCACTAGAGAGCACATCCAGTTCAGTAATTTCACTAGGCTCTGCATGTACACTATAATCCGCATGCTCTGATACCTGATCCATCATTTCACTCAAGCCTGCTACAGGCTCCAGCACAGAACGTGTCAATCGAGAGAGTATTCTCCGGGCCATCAGTAACCCAATAAATACGGCAAAGAATACAATCAGCAACTGTAGCATCAGCGCCTGATACAGCGATGAGAGATCCACATAGAGCAGCAGCGTACCCTGTTGCTCCGTTTCATGAACAACAGGTGTCTTCAACTGAATCCGGCTACTCCCAGACAGCAGTGACTGCTGTTGGGTATCGAGATAAGGAGAGATCAATGATGCACACTGAATCACTCGTTGATACTGCGCAAACAGTGCCCCACTCTGATCATAGAGAACCGCACAGTAGACATCGGGGGTATGGCGCATACTGGAGAGCAGCTCTTCAGCGGCCTTAACATCACCAAACATCAAACTTGCTGTGGCGTTATCTGCAAGCACTTCGCTCTGTGCACGATTGGTTTCAACCAAGGAGGCCAGTTGCATGATCAAGTTCGCCCCTACAACAATCACCACCACAAAGCTCAACACAGCCACTAAGGTGCTTCGGTTAATTCTCCCGAGACGCTGTTCCAGTGAGGTCTGCTCTTGATCAACACTCATCGAACCACCCGCTTTGCCAATCTCAACAGCTTGGAGCTCATTGTCAAATTGTGCTGTCTGGCTTGACGCAGATTGACCTCAAAGTAGACCCTCCCTTTGCGAGTCTCCATGTTGACCATAACGCCACTCTCCAGCGCGCCCGAGCTATCGGCAACCGTGAGGACAGGCTTCCCCGCGATAGAGTCCTGAACTTGATTAATTCGATTACTGGCTGATGGGGCAATAAACACGAGCTGACACCCATTGAGTCCTTTAATGGTCTGCACTACACGTGCTTCAATGGCATGTTTCTTACGTTTTCTGGAGGTGATCTGTTTTAGGTGAGAGCCAAAGGGGTCTTCACCAAAAATACAGAGCTGGAATGTGGCCGAATCCTCTGGCCATGCTGTAAAGGATGCGAAGTTGTAGAGGAAAGCGGCTTTTAGTTTATACTCAGGAATCTCTGCAGCTGTTACTGGGAGGCAGATCACCGTTGCTGACAACAGCACGGCAAATAACTTTCCAGCAACTCGTTCAAAGACTCTTTCTATCCACTTTCCCACGCGCTTACAAATCCCTCATCAAAGACTTGATTAAACTAATATCTGAATTATACGTGTATTTACAGACACACAGTAGGTGAAAAGTTCATCCAATTAGAATTTATAACGCATTTCCACAAAAACATTACGTTCTGGTAATGGGAGATCTAATAGAACCGTTTTACCCGTTGATTCCCGAGCATCATCATTCAGCAAATTTTTGACTGATGCCGCAAACTCCCATTGATTAGAGTGCTCATATCTAACGGTAGTATCAACCACAAAATTATTATCCAAGTCTGGGCGAGCCAGACCATTATAGGCTCCTGTTGTAACAGAAGTACTATTGGAGCTACTGCGACGGCGATCCGCAGTCCAGTTCGCCTGAACATCTAAGTTCCACGCTGGCTTAAACTCCCAATCAACACGCAGATAGCCATCTTTATAGGGTTCATAGTCATTACGCTCACTGTTCTCATCTGGCCTACGGGCTGTGACATTTCCGGAGATACGCAGATCATTCCGAGGCACCCACTGCGCCTCCAACTCAACACCATTAACCCCATAGTTTCCACCATTATAATAGGTGCCAGTACTACCACTGAACTTGATGACATTTTTTGAATCAAATTCAAACAGGTTCATGCTCAACGACAGCTCTCTATTTACCACATAATTGAATGCAAGCTCTATAGTCTTTGAACTTTCTGGGTTCAATACTGCATAACGTTTCTTCTGTAACTCAACAAAAGAGGGCGCTCTAAAGGCCTCCCCATACAGCAACTTACTGGTCAACTTTTCAGAGCTCTTCCAAACCACTGCGGCACGCGGATTAAAAACACTATCGAAATCAGAGTCGCTGTCATAGCGACCACCTACAGTGAACTCCAAATTATCCGAAAATTCCCAAACATCCTGCAGATACAAGAAATTCTCATTGCGTGTAGCAACCTCTGCAAAAGCTGCTGCAGTACCAGTATTTTCCACCCCATTCAAAATGGAAGTAACATCATCCAACTTAAGCCACTTATGCCCAAGGCCCAAGGTGATCTCATGGTCAGCAGCCCCACTATAAAGGCCACTTACCTCTGTTGTTAGATGATGCTCATTGGAACGCTCTTGTTTCGTATCCCCATAATAATACCCATCTCCTGAAGAGGAGTAGATATTCTGATAGTGCATTTTTGCATCCAGTTTCCAGTCCGAAATCAAGTTACGATTACTGTAATCCCAACCCAAATTAATACGGCGTGTCTCTGCAGAGGTTATTGGATCAAAAAATCCTGTACCGCCATCTAGCCCCGATTCAGTATCAAAATTATGGATAAAGTCGGCTTGAATACGCCAACTGTCCTGAGCTAGATAAGTACGCAGATCAACATTTTTATAACCTAGACCAATATCATCAGAACTACCCGATTTGTCAGAAACAATATAGGGGTTATGCCCTTCAGTACGAGAGATATCATAGGTAGCTCCAGCCCTCATCTCATTAAGGGTGGTGCCATATTGCCCGAAAACAGACTGGGTATCAAAGCTACCAACACGAAGACCTGCTTCACTCTCTTCAATATCGTTTGCCGTTTTGGTAATAATATTTACCACGCCTGCGCTCGCCTGTGATCCATACAAGGCAGAGCCGGGACCGCGAATAATTTCAACACGCTCCACAGCATTGACTGACATCCCCTTCCAAAACACATCTTGTGGCCAAGGGGAGATCACACTGCGTAGAGATTGACCATTCACCATCAACATAACTTGGTTAGTGTTGGTGCCTCGAATATGGATAAAGGGGGTATAGAATGAGCGATTATAACGAACATGAACACCAGGCACCCCCTCCAGCGCTTCAATGACATTGGTCGCACCCGTTTTCTTCAGGTCATCTGCTGTAATCAGGGTCACTGCAGCAGGCGCCTTACTCAGCGTTTTTTTGGTACCGGTGGCAATCTCCACCTCCATATCCATCAACTGCCCCAGATCAAGGGCAAACAGATCTTCCGGCTCATCGACTTGGGCCTGTATAGCCGGTGCAGAAAGTATCAAGCCGCAAAAAAGCGCGGCCTTATTGGCAGAATTGATCAATGCGTAAGATCCTCTAGTGTTCTCATCATCCAACAGAAGCGGACTGCTTTCCCAACCCCAGCCTCCAATAATATGTAATTTTCCTTACATATAAGACGAAATTTAACACAAGATCCTTACGCCATTCAACCGATAGTTGACCAAGGATAAAATCTCTTAATTCAACTGATCCTGATAAATCACGATATCTGCCCCACTGCGCAAGCTAGCAATATAGCTCTGGTAGTGGCTCTTCATATGGTTGCCTGACAGTTCACGACGCAGCTGCTCTTTTTTCTCTGCATCCAGAGTAGACAGCTCGCCATCCTTGACCGCAGAGAGCTCCATCAGCGCGTAACCACCACGCCCCAGATCTACCCCTGCAAACTGAACTACGCCCGTCTCTGGCAGCTTAACCTGAAATAGTCGAGCCATCGCCTGCTGCGGAATAGTAGCGTCTCTACGTTTTACTATCTGGCTCTGATCCCAGCTGAGTTTACTGCTTTCCGTCACCTGCTGTGGAGTAGATTTCCCCTGTTGCAGCTGCTCTAGTAATGCTGCCCCCTGCTTACGTGCCATAACTTCTGCGCGCTGTTGCAGTACTGCTTTCACTACTTCGGCCTTTACGCTATCCAGCGGCTTACGCGCTGCAGGACGGTGTTCCAGTAGACGCACGATGACCATATGGTCATCGGCCAGTTCGATAGGATCACTATTCTTCCCTTCATTCAACACCAGATCAGAGAAGGCTGCCTGAATCACCGCCGGCTTACTGCTCACCCCTTCCATACCACCCTGACGGTTAAACAGCGCACTCTGTTGTACCTTAAGCTCTGCAACCGCTGCAGCCCCCTCCAGCGAATCTGGCTCTTCATAGGCGTTATTCGACATCATCTCAGAGAGTTCATAGAAGCGCTCTTCCGCTACACGTCTCTTCAGCTCCTCGCTCAACTCAGCACGTGCATCATCCAGAGAACGCATCTCCTCGGCCTGAATCGCCTGCAGACGGATCAAGTGGTAACCAAATTGGGTACGAATAGGCTCTGAGGTCTCCCCCTCAGCCATACTGAATACTGCCTCATCAAATTCAGGCACCATAATTCCGCGCGGGAAGAAGCCGAGGTCTCCTCCAACAGTTGCTGAACCGGGATCACTAGAGTACTGCTTGGCTAGATCCTCAAATGACTCTCCTGCAGTCAACTTACTCTGCACCTCTGCTAGACGGGACTCTACTGCGGCAACCGCTGCATCATCGGCACCTTCCGGCAGTTCAAGCAGGATGTGGCTTGCCTGACGCTCTTCATCTGCGACTAGGTTCTCTTTACGCTCTTCATAGAGCGCCTCTACTTCAGCTGCATCAACACTTATCCCTTGAGACAACTGAGCTACCGATAGCTCAATATACTCCAGTGAAACCTGCTCTGGGATCTCATAACGCTTTGCGTTAAGTTCATATTGGGCAATCACCTCTTCATCATTTACAGTGTCGTTATCCAGACGCTCAACCGTTGCCGGAATGGTCAGCAGGCGAACGGTACGCTGCTGCTCCTGGAGGCGCACAGCCTCAGCAAGCTCTTGTTGCGTTACAAAGGCCGCCTGACGAAAGCTGGTTAACAGCTGTGACTGCATAATGTCTGTGCGTAGGCTATTTTCAAAGAAAGGCTTACTCATCCCTTGTGATGAAAGTACCTGCTCGTATATGGCGGAATTAAAGACCCCATCATGCTGGAAGGCTTCGATCTGCTGCAGCTGTCCAAACAGGATCGCATCATTAATACGGAAACCATCTTCCTGCACCGATTGACTCAACAGGTCATTCTCCACCATGCCGTCAAGCACTGCGCGGCGCATCTGCGGATTTTCCAACAGTTCAGGACTGTAGTTGGCACCCAACATGGAGCGCATACGCTCGCGCTGCTGTTGTAGTGAACGTTGATAATCACGCAAGCTGATCTCTGTACCATTGACCTCGGCCACGGCACCACCGCCGCCACCCTCGAAATAGGAGTTGATCCCCCATAGCGCAAACGGAACGATCAACAGTCCGACAATCACCCAGGCTATCCAGCTCTGTGCCTGATCATGAATTCTTTGCAACATGGTTCTCTTCCTCTTTTAATAACATTCAGGGTAATGCGTTAAATTATGCCAGCAATGGCAACCAATTTCAGGCCCGACCATTACCTTTTAGGTAATAAAAAAGGGCGTACCTGAATTCAGGTACACCCTTTGGAGTTGGCGGAGCGGACGGGACTCGAACCCGCGACCCTCGGCGTGACAGGCCGATAT
>JABGQL010000005.1 GCA_018648825.1 Gammaproteobacteria bacterium | reverse complement strand
TTTTAATGGCACCAGTAGTGATATATCTACTCCTACAACGATGGAAGTTGTAAGGGATTTTACTAGTGATAATGCATATGTAACGTATGAAACGTTGTCAGATGTGGTTAAGGTTGACTTTAGGGATTTTTATAACGTAGCTGGAGAAGCCATCTCATTTAACTTAGAGGGAATTCAAGTCAGCTATGTAGCGGCTGGAACAGGAAATGATAGTGCAAATGCTGCAGCACTGAAATCAGCATTGGATGCAAATACAGCGGCATTGACAGCTGCAGGTCTTGAGTGGGATCAGAGTGGAGGAGTAGACAGGGTGACTCTTTGGAAAACGGATGGTAGCAGTATAGGCATTACTGACTTTGCGGGGAGTGATACAACAGCAGCCGGAATGACTGTGGATGGTCAACATGATCATAGTGTCTTGGATGTACAAGGATATGATTTTTTGCATGAGCAAGGTTTTTACACCGGTATTAGTGCTTATAGCGTTGATACATCAACCTCAATTTATCCTAATAAGGATGAGTACACAGGTTATGAGCCGAACTATTCAACTGTCTATGGGAGAGGGGCTCCGGCTTCTATAGCACCAGACAGTGATCCCACCTCTGTTTCAGTATCCTTTACAGGGGATCGTGATGCCCATTTCGCTGATATGATAGCAGGTTTTACTATCACGGCTACGGAAACCTCAGCAGGAACAACCACCTTATCCGAAGATACAAAAACCTCCGCAAAGATTCGCAGTACTGAAACAGGAACAGTAGCGGATATTACTTTTGCTAATCAGGAGGAAGCGGCTATTGCGCTGAGTATTTTAGATAAAGCCATCGATACAATAGCGGACCACCGATCAAAGTTTGGAGTGTTTATGAATCAGGCAGAGCATGCTGTGCAAAGTTCACAAAATATTTCTGAAAATTTAATGGCTTCGCGTTCTCGTATTTTGGATGCAGACTATGCAGTGGAATCTGCTCAGTTGGCGAAGAGCAATATTCTTCAGCAAGCAGAGATGGCCATGATCAAACAGGCCAATATGCAGACAGAGAGAACTCTATCTCTGCTGCGTACTATTCACTAGAATTAATGGGTGTCTGAGTAACTCTCTACCAGAGCTGAAAGTTGTCCAGTAATCCGAGTCGTCACCTCATCCTCTAACTGCTCTCTTAATGTCTGAAGCTCTTGTTGGTGTGCCTGCTTCAGTGCATCGACCTCCGCTTGATGGCTGGCCGCTATACGGGTTTCAGCCTGCTGCTGTACCTGCTCGGTGAACGGAGTAACCACTCCGGCCAACTCCTGTAGCATCTGCCACTGTTGTAATAGCTGTCCCAGACGACGAGCAAAGTCTGAGTCGATGGCGTACTCCCCATCATCCACTGTACAGGTTGGAGTCTTGTTGTTCTGTCCACGACTATCTAGGGTGATCCACTGCTCCAGCGGAGTAGGCCCTTTATCGCCATCAAGCGCTGTAAACAGCCCAGCAAAACGTTGTTCATGGAAGGCCCAACTAGCAATTGTATCAGGCTCTGTTGTGTTGCCCTCCAGAGTGATGCGGGTACCAAATACACCGGGTAGGTCTGGGCTGTAACGGAACAGTGGGAAGGCTCGGCTCGTGACCGCACGGTTGGCCTGAGCCAGCGTCTGGTCACTGGCAAAGCCGTGGCGTTGAGGGCTGGGTGCATGAATGCGCAGTAGTGCAGGGCCGTTATACTGAAGTGCTTCACGCATGGCGTGGTTGAGGTGTTCTGGGTTGGCGATTGAACTTTGCGCAACATAGGCGTTGCGCTGTGCCAAGGCAGCCAGTGCCAGCTCACTGCGTGCATCGCTGTGGCGGTGGTTAGCGCCATGTAGCCCAGACTCTCCAGCAAAGCCGAGATCCATCTCTGCCAGTACGATCACCTTGATCGGTAGGTCACTGTTGAGCAGCCATGAGAGCCCACCCGAGGCGGCAGCACCCAGTGTGGTGTCATTGCCGATCAGTAGTAGTGGGGCGCACTGCTGTTGCTCATCATCAGAGAGATCGCGCCATGTGAGGCGATCCATCTCTTTGCGTTCTGCCTGTGCGCCGTTTTTCAGTAGGTTCTTAGCCTTGTGGATCAGGCGGTGGGTAGTGGTGGCTTGCTCTAGCTGTCCCTCCATCAAACCAGAGGCGAGTGCACCGATCTCAGCAGCGCTGCCGATGGTGACTGGAACCTGGAATGGGTTGAAGGGGAAGGTGCCAGCCCAGGTGGCGGCAGTGCCAGAGGCGAAGGCGAGGCTGTAGCGCGCACGCCCCAGCGATTGGTCACCCGCAGCAATCTGTTGCTGCTCTTGATTAATCGCTTCGGCCAGCTCGATCCACTCCTTGAGAGCGTAGGCATCAATCCCTTCACTCTCAATTCCAGCCGTCTTCTCAGCCAGTGTAGAGAGGGTGAGGTTGCGGTTGGATAGGTCATCCAGCCCCTCTGCCAGAGCAGCAAGGTCATCAATGTGAGAGGCCGCAGCCAACTGTTCACGAATCCCCTCCATCAACTGTTTGTAGAGTGTTTCCAGCTCTTGGAGTTGCTGTTGAACCAGTGGTTGCTGTCGGTATTCGGTAATTCCCAGCAGTTGTCGTACCACCAGCTTCTCACCGGACCCCGGTTCTGCATGGTCTCCACCCGCCACCGCCATTGCCGCATAGCGTGAGAGCAGGGTTGCTGTAAGTGCACCAATCTCGGGGCGAGCGCCAAACTCAATGAGCGTGTTGGAAGAGGTGTCGGGGAGCTGTTCCCAGCTGCGCCACTGGTTGTAGTGTGTGTTTAGTGCTGAGGTGTCGCTGTGCTGCTGTGTCAGTGCTGCTACTTCAGCGCCCTGTTTTTCGGCCTCTATCGCGCAGAGGGTGGTACAGATACCACACCCTTTACAGCTGTCGGGGTTGATCACCAGTGCCAGTAGCTCTCCAGCTTGAGGCTTCTTCGCCTC
>JABGQL010000029.1 GCA_018648825.1 Gammaproteobacteria bacterium | reverse complement strand
GGCCTCAAATTTACGTGAGAGCGCACGCTTTAATCAACAGGTTTCGGATTCAGGTATAAGTAAGATGGCTAGATTGGGCAGTAGTTTCATTTTGTCCTGTCAGGAGCCGTGTGTGGTAGTTAGAGTGAGATATTTTTGGGTTTTGGAGGGGTTATTGTTTGGCTTTTAATAATATTCCGTTGTTCTGTTTTGTCAATTGAAAACTCCCTAGGTATTGATGTGGGCTAAAGTGCCTTTCAAGTTGGTCGATAGGCATGATCGGTAGTGATAGGATAGGAAGGATCATCATTTAGCATATACAGGATACCGCAGTGAACCATCCAGTCGCCAAACAGCAGATCGAAGAGATCTGGATTGAAGAGGAGCCCTACTATGAGCCGGTAGGAGAAGAGATTGCTCTATTTGAGTCGGCCTACCACAACAAGCTGCCACTCTTATTAAAGGGGCCAACCGGCTGTGGTAAGACCCGTTTTATGGAGCATATGGCGTGGCGGCTGAAGCGCCCGCTGATTACCGTCTCCTGTCACGATGATCTCACCGCTTCGGATCTGGTGGGGCGCTATCTGATTGTTGGCGGTGAGACCCGCTGGATTGATGGCCCACTGGCTCGCGCGGTGCGTAGTGGGGGCATCTGCTATCTGGATGAGATTGTTGAGGCGCGTAAGGATACGATGGTGGTGATTCATCCGCTGGCGGATGACCGTCGCGTGCTGCCGATGGAGAAGATTGGTGAGCAGCTACAGGCGGCACCTGAGTTTGCCATGGTGGTCTCCTATAATCCCGGCTATCAGAGTGTGCTCAAAGAGCTGAAGCAGAGTACCCGCCAGCGTTTTGTAGCGATTGAGTTTAACTACCCCGATCCAGAGTTGGAGAAGCGCATCATTATTCGCGAGAGTGGCGTGGATGAGCCGATCGCACAGAACCTGGTTAAGTTCTCTGAGATGACCCGAAACCTCAAGGGGAGTGGGTTGGATGAAGGGGCGAGTACCCGCCTGCTGGTTCATACTGCGAAATTGATCGTCTCCGGTATCCCACCTATTACGGCCTGCAGTGCAGGGATCGGGCAGGCGCTGACCGATGATCCTGATATGGTAGCGGCGGTCCATGAGTTGAGCGCCGCACTTTTTTAGAGGCGTTCTTAATATGAGTTCTCTGACCCTACCGGAACTGGAACAACGTCTGGATGAGGCGCTGGAGCTGGACCTGGTGCGCCTCTCTCCAGAGCAGGCCGCCAAGGGGTTGGCCCCCTTTTCTCGTGAGCAGCAGGAGCGTGCGCTACACTGGTCGAAGATTGCGGCGCAGGCCCATGTGCAGATCGGGCAGCAGGTCTCAATCTATGCCGCTACAGCCTTGGGCCTGATGTCTGATGAGGTGATGGGGCGCTGGGTCTACCATGCGTTAGACCTCTATGATCGAAAAGGGCTATTTCCGGCGGTGGAGGTGATCAAGTCTGTAGCGCAGTATGCGGAGGAGGCTGAGGCCCGTGCCCGTGGGGTTGAGTTTGATGAGTCGGCGACGATGTTGGGCCACTTTGTACAGGGGCTATCTGGGCGTCGACTGCTGCTGGAGGAGGGAGAGAGCCACTGGACCGATAGTGAGAAGATCTATCTGCCCCCGTTTGTGGGAGACTTCGAGCAGCGAGCAGATAACTTCCAACTCTACAAGGCGCAACTGGTCACCCTCTGGGCTGAGAACTGGTATGGTACCTGGAGGCTGGTTCAAAAAGAGTCACCCCAAGGAGAGACAGTACAAACGCGTATCTCCCAATGGTTAGCACCTCGTGCAATGCCAGAGCGTGACTTGCTGCTACTGCAGCGGTTAGAGATCATCCGCATCGATGCACAACTACAACGAGAGTTTCCCGGTATCTATCGAGAAAGAGCTCGGCTGTTACAGTTGATGGGTACACCACTGCTGCCCGCTGGATGGGAATATGCGGGCAGTGCGCTGAATAACCCAGAGGCTACGCTGGAGACCTCACTGCTGTGGTTAGACCGTATTGATGATGTGCCACCGCCACGACTCTGTTACCAAGGGGTGTGGCAAATTGATGCGCTTAACCGTGCTGCAGAGCGGAGAGCCGCGCAGGAGCAGGGTACGCTGCAGTATCTATTGTGGAAGGTGGCTGAAGAGCTGCAGTTGAGTGAGCCCGAGCAACAGAAGGCGAAGTTCGAGTGGCGCTTTACCGATGAGCGAGAGCAGCGTGAGGGGGCACCCGAGATCGAGCTGCTGTTAGAAGATCAACCCGTAGCCCCGCCTGAGATGATGAGTGAGTTGGTCCACTCCATCATTCAAGACTTTGGTGAGCTGCCGCCAGAGTACCTCCACCCTGCAGGGGGTGCCGCCTTTGATCCTGATCGAACGGTGAAAAGTGCGCAAAATGTCTGGGGAGGTACCTACCATGAAGAGGGGGCTTTCCTCTATGATGAGTGGGATGGGCCACGTCTCAATTATCGTAAAGAGTGGACGGTGCTGCGTGAGATGGAGGCGAAGATGGGAGATCTTCACTTCGTGACCGAAACCCTCAATAAATATCACCGGCTGGTGGGACAGCTACGCAAAAGTTTTGAAGCGCTACGCAGTGCCGATCTGTTGTTGAAGCGGCAGCAAAATGGGGATAATCTCGATGTGGATGCCGTGGTTGATGCGATGGTCGATCACCAGCAGGGGCGAGAGATGACTGACCGCCTCTATCTGCAGAATCATCGCCACGACCGCTCTATTGCGGTGATGATCATGGTCGATATGAGTGGCTCTACCAAAGGGTGGATCAACGATGCAGAGCGAGAGTCATTGGTGTTGCTATGTGAAGCGCTGGAGACACTGGATGACCGTTATGCGATCTACGGCTTTTCCGGTTGGACCCGCAAGCGCTGCGAGGTATTCCCCATCAAAACCTTTGAGCAGCCCTATGACGATGGGGTAAAGCAGAAGATAGCGGGGATTGAGGCGCAGGACTATACCCGCATGGGGGTGGCGATTCGTCACCTATCGAAACTGCTGAATGAGGCTGAGGCGCGAACTCGACTGTTGATTACCCTCTCTGATGGTAAGCCGGATGACTCAGATGGCTATAATGGGGGCTATGCGATAGAGGATACCCGCATGGCACTACTGGAGGCGCGTCGCAGCGGCATCCACCCCTTCTGTATCACCATCGACAGAGAGGGGCAGGAGTATCTGCCCCATATGTATGGTCCTGCCGGATATACCGTGGTCGATGCGGTGGATAAACTGCCGTTAAAGGTGGCCGATATCTATCGGCGATTGACCCTGTAGGGGAGTATTTTCCTCTGCTTAATCAGGTTATTTGCTTGAAAATATATAATATTTGTTATATCTTTCATGGGCGACAGATAATGTAACCTTTGCGAGGTAGAGAATGGATCACAAATCAACAGGGTGGTTTGTATGAGCCTGACCAAACGATTGTTGATGATTGTTTGGACTGGTGCGTTCTCTGCGATCATGGTCCTCTCTTGGCAAACTTACCGGAGTGCCGAAGAGAGAGCTTATGCAACGCTCTACCGAGAGAGTGATGCGATTTTCCACTTTCTCATGTCGGTTCGTTCTGTCTTCCAGCAGCAGTTTCTGGATAGTGAAATTCCCCTAAATAAAAAGACTATCGGTTTTCTACCCGCCCACGCAACGCCAAAGATCAGTAAAGAGTTTGCGCGGCGTTGGGGCGCGCATCATGGTGTAACTGTTGCTACGGTGTCGGATCGCCCACGCAACCTACTGAATCAGGCCGATTCGTACGAGCTTGAGGCGATGGCATGGTTTAAAGAACATCCAGAGCAAGAAGTGTATACCCGAGAGTATCGTGAACTGGAGCAGGACAGCGCCACCTTTCTGTATGCGAGTCCACTCTGGATTGAGTCGTCGTGTCTGAAGTGTCATGGAGAGAAAGAGCAAGCGCCCAAAACCATTCGTGAGCAGTATGCAACCGCTTATGGGTATCAATTGGGTGAGCTGCGGGGGGTTGTGAGCATTCGTATGCCTGTGGAGGAGATTAATCAGAAGATTATGGCAATCTTTTTGCCTAAGTTGATTATATTAATGGTAGTTTTTCTCCTTCTTTCTGCAGTGATTCATTGGGTGATTAACCACTATATTCGTCAACCGTTGAAGCAAATGATGGATGGTATGCAGCGTATTCAAGGAGAGCACCCAAACCACCGTTTGCCATTGCTGCCTGGGGAACTGGGTCAAGTGGGGGACAACTTTAATCAGATGGTTGATCAACTGCAGCAATCGATGGAGGACCTGATTAAGCAGAAAAAGGTTAAAGATGATTTTCTTGCTTCGATGAGCCATGAGTTACGCACACCATTGACCACCATTATTGGCAATAGTGAATTGATGGGGCGAAAGGGGTTAGATCAAGATCAGCAGCAGTTGCTGAACAGTATCAACATTTCGGGACATACACTGCTCTATCTTGTGAATGATGTGCTCGATTTTTCAAAAATTCAGGCAGGGAAATTTTCGATTGATCAACATATGTTTGATTTGACCGTGCTACTGGAGGAGATTGCACTGATCTTCTCTGCACAAGCCTCAGCTAAAGGGCTCGCTTTTGTAGTTCAAAGAGAGGGTCAGTTGAAGGAGAAGGTATGGGGGGATGATAAACGTATTGGCCAGATTTTGATTAATCTATTGAGTAATGCGGTTAAGTTTACCGCTCAAGGTGAAGTTGCACTGCTGGTCTCGGTGATTTGTGATGATGCTGGAGAACAGCTCTGTTTTAGTGTTAGAGATGATGGAATTGGAGTTTCACCGAAAGATCAAGCTCGCTTGTTTCAGCCGTTTGAGCAGGCAGATAACACCATTTCTCGCCAATTTGGGGGTACAGGCTTAGGGCTGCACATCTCATGGCGCTTGGCTCAGTTGATGGAAGGGACCATTACCGTGGTGAGTGAACTGGGGCATGGAGCCTGTTTTGATCTGCTGCTGCCACTGAAGCGAGGACAGAGCATTGAACAACAGCAGCAAAGAGTGCAACAGGAGGCGACTCATGAAACCTTCAAGGGAGAGGTGTTGCTGGCTGAAGATACGATTGAGTTACAAATGTTGATTAAGCGTATTCTCCAGAGCTATGGGTTGAGGGTGACGGTTGCCAACAATGGACGAGAGGCGATTGAACAGTGGGAGCAAGAGCGCTTTGATCTGATTTTGATGGATATGCAGATGCCTGAGATGGATGGCATTGAAGCGACACAGCAGCTGAGAGCGCTGGGTTGCAGTGTGCCAGTGGTTGCACTGACAGCCAATGTGTTGCCTCAACACCGAGAGCGGTTTGACAAGGCTGGGGGAGATGGCTTTCTGGAAAAACCACTTGACCGGAAAAAGCTGCAACGGGTTCTGCTGCAATACCTTGAACTCGCGTAGGTTAAAGAGTCCCTTAAATGGTAACCCTAAATCAAGCACCCCAGTGTGCGGTCTTAATCCCTTCACCTAAATCGGCTTCAATCAACCGTCTTCTCACCTCTAGCAGACGCTCGATGAGTGCAGGCTCAGCCTGCTCATAGGCCTCCGTGTCAGGGCTACGCTTGACCACTACACCCAAGAGCTCGGTAATTGCATTACCGATGGAGTTCTGGCTGATGGTGACCACCAGCTTGCCCTCATCGTTGCGGTAGATCAACTGCTTGAAGGCGGGCTGCCAGCGAATGGCATTGGCGTATTTGGCATCGGTAATACAGTGGTCGCGTACCTTCTTGGCCGCTGCGAGGAAGTCATTATTGAAGAGTAGCTTGCGCTCCACCTGCTCTGGGAACCATGCCTCTTTGGGCAGAGGGGCGTTGCGGGTAGAGACTTGAGTAAAGAAGGTACGATAAAAGTCGATAAAGCCCTTGAGAATCAGGTCATACTCCCGCCAGAAATGAATGTCTTTGAGCGCATCGGCACCCCCCTGAATCTCCCAGCTGGGTAGACCTTGTGGGTAGCCCGTCAACCCAATGGTGGCTGACTCATTATCGATCGGTTTGAGAATTTTCAGGTCGAGGAAGGAGAAGAAGTCCTGGTAGACCTCACGGATATAAGCTTGGAACAGACTATGTTGTCCCCCATCAGTCAAGTTGGGGTTCTCTGGGTCAGCGGGATCAGCATCCTTCAACAGCTTCTTGTCGAAGACGATAAAGTGGTTATGCAGCATACGAATACTGGGAACACCGGGTGAGGTCAGTGACCAGGTAGCATCCAGACTCGCCTCGCCTGCCAGCACCAGCGCCTCATCGGGGTCTGGGAACGCCTCCAGCATATAGTCGATGATGATCTGGTTCATTCGGTTCCAGACATTTTTGACCCCCTCAGGTACTTGAGTACGGCGCACCGGACGGCCCAGTGGGTTGAGGATTGATTGTGAAGTGTTGTAGATGATCGAGGTATCAAAGGTGGTGCTGTGACCCAGTGCCTTACGATAGAGCAGCAGATTTTCAGGATTCTTCAAAAGCCCATTGTTGTTTACCAAGTCATTTAAGTTCTCTGTGCTGTTGAAAAACTCATTTGGCTTCATCCCCTCTGGTACATCCAGTGGAATGGGGCGGAATGGGGTATTGATCTCTCTGGGGCCTGTGCTCATGATGATACGTTTCCTTGTATAATGACGTCATTATACTGCGGCACTAGGAAAATTATTGGTGATTGATTATGCTCTGTTGTAACAAAGTGTAAAATTCCCTTCTATGAGTGAAGTAGATCAACAATATCGGATTATCGCTATCGATGATGAACAGAGCATTCTTGATTATTATCAGGAAGTGTTGTGTGGCTCCAGTGAAGGGAGCATTGAGGATGAGTTCAATGCTCTATTAGAGGATTCTGGCTTTTCATCTGGAGATGAGAGTAACAAGTCCGTTCAGTTTGATTTGACCACTACGATCTCTGGAGAGGTTGGTTTTAATCATATCAAACAGGGGCTGAAAGAGGGACACCCCTTCGCTGTAGCCTTTATTGATATGAGAATGCCTGGAGGCTGGGATGGGCTACATACGGCAAAAGAGGTTCGAGCGATTGATCCGTATGTGACCATTATCTTTCTCTCCGCCTACATGGACTATAGTCTTTCGGATATTCGTAACAGTATCGGCGACCACTTTAGTTTTCTCACCAAGCCGATTCATCGTGAAGAGTTGCACCAAGTTGCACTGACCTCTTCAAATACATGGCAGC
Organism: Gammaproteobacteria bacterium; assembly: GCA_018648825.1. Taxonomy (GTDB): domain Bacteria; phylum Pseudomonadota; class Gammaproteobacteria; genus Thiopontia. Next base: position 13,032 of record JABGQL010000029.1, on the reverse strand, counting down.
AGCTACGTGAAGTGCGTCGTCTCAACAAGAGTAAAGATGATTTTCTTGCGAGTATCAGTCATGAGCTGAGGACACCGCTGACCGCCATCATTGGTAATGCGGAACTGGTGTTGGATGAGATAGGGGATGAGCTGGATTATGCCCATCGCACCATGCTACAGACCATTTTAAAGGCGGGTAAAGGACAGCTGACACTGGTGAACGATGTGCTGGATATCTCTAAGATCCAGGCCGGTCGATTTAAGATCGAGAATGATAACTTTGATCTTGAGGTACTGCTCCAAGGGGTTGAGTCGCTTTTTCGAGCTAAGGCCATAGAGCAGAATGTTACATTTGAGGTGGTGCTGAAAGATCCACAAGAGTATCTATTGCTGGGTGACACTCAGAGAATTCATCAAATTTTGGTTAATCTACTCAGTAATGCGCTTAAATTTACTGAAGAGGGACGCGTCGGTTTGACGGTTACGGTAAGAGATCAACAACTCTGTTTTGAGGTGAAAGATAGTGGTATAGGGATTAATGAGAAGGCACTTGATCGCCTATTTACCCCCTTTGAGCAGGCCGATAGCTCGATCAGTCGCCGCTTTGGTGGGACCGGGTTGGGATTAAGCATCTCGAAATCGCTGGCAACGATGATGGATGGTGCACTGCAGGTTGAAAGTGAAGAGGGGGTAGGTTCTACCTTTACGCTGTATCTGCCGCTGACCGTGACCAACGAGCGTGTTGAAAAAGAGAGTGAAGAGAGTGCTATACCCGGTTCCTCGGCACTCTTTTTTAAGGGTAAGGTATTGGTCGCAGAAGATACCCCAGAACTACAGGTACTATTGCGCCATATGTTAGAGCGTGTTGGGGTGACTGTCGCGATTGCCAACAATGGTGAAGAGGCGGTAGAGATCGCCTTGCGTGAACAGATGGATTTGGTGTTGATGGATATGCAGATGCCGGTTATGGATGGCATTGAGGCGACTCGAATGCTTCGTAGCGCCTTCTATAGCGCACCGATTTTTGCGTTGACGGCCAATGTGATGGATGATCACAAACATCAATTTAAAGAGGCCGGTACCGATGGTTTTCTTGCTAAGCCGGTGAATAAAAAAGCGCTGTTAGCGGTCTTGTCCCGTTACTTAGAGTCTGTTGACGGTGCAGAGCTTGCTCTTGATGAGGGTAGAGCAGCAGTCAGCAGTGAGGCTGAGTTGATCTTCAGGAAAGAGCTGATGCGCAATGCGAATAAGCTAAGAGATGCGCTCTATATTGATAATCTCTCAGCCATTCAACAGATCGCACACAAGCTAAAAGGGACAGGCAGCAGCTTTGGGTATGATGAGCTGAGCAGTATTGGAAAGCAGGTGTGTGATGCGCATCATCAGGGGCGTTACGATGCGGTCAGGAGCTTGAGCAATACCATGTTGATGCTGGCGCTGAAGATCTCCAGTGAAGATCAAGCAGAGGATGGTCAACAGAAAACAGAGAGTACCTCAGGGCTCTCCTGACTCTGCAACTAACTGATCCAGTATCGCGATGCTCTCTGGCAGATCCCAGTGGATTGAGCGCCCCACGGAGTAGACCACTTTACCCTCACGGTTGATGAGAAAAGAGGTCGGCATACTGAAGACGTTCCACTGGTCTGCTACAGCCCCCTCTTGGTCAAATAGTACTGGGAAGTCGATTTTCACTTTTTTCATGAAGTCAGCAATCTCCTCCGGCTGCTCCTGAAAATTGATCGCCAGTATCTCTAACCCCTGATCTCTGTAGCGCTGGTAGATTCGGTTCATGGAGGGTAGCTCCTCAATGCAGGGGGGGCACCAGCTGGCCCAGAAGTTGACCAGTACCACCTTCCCCTTTAATGAGTCTAAGCTCTGTTGGTTTGTGTTGAGGTCTTGTAGTGTGAAATTGGGGGCGGTAGGCTGTTTCGGGACCGGAATCAGACGGCTTGGATCTTTCTCTACAGCAATGGTCGTGGCCTGTTTCTGTGGTAGTGGTGCCTCAGGAAAGGGGCTGAACTGCATCTGCTTTGAGATCATCTCTAGGTGATGGGGCAGTTGTGCTCGAACCGCAGCCTCGGCAGGATATTGTCCTGGTTTGTGCATCAGATACCAGTCGCGAATATTGGCCAGAGGGAATAGCGTGGCGGCAGAGCCTGCCTCCCATAGCTTCTCCATCGCCTGCCCAATACGTTTTGCATGTTGACCCTGTGCGGGTTGAAACAGGGTGACCGGTACATTGGTGAATGAAAGGATCGGGGCTGGTGTAGGTTGCTCCCCTGCACGACTGGGGACGATAAACAGGTTAGGGTAGAGCAGGGCTACACCGCTGACACGTCCGTTGTTGCTGTAGTGCTGCTGCCAGTAACGCACACCACGCAGCAGTGGAATGGACATCTTATCGTAGGAGAGTAGCAGAATCTGTTTCTCGGTTTTCTGTTGAACCGCATCGATAATGGCGGCGATCTTTGATCCATCTAGACTCATAATGGATGGATCATCACGGGTAAGAAACAGGTCCTGTAGTACGCGGGTCGACCACACCTCAATACCACTCTGCTGCAGAGACTTCATCAGCGATGTAAAGTGGGGGCGCTCCTCCTCAACCAGATCATTGAACCAGAGTGTAAGCAGCTCCCCCTCTGCGGCCAGTACCTCAATCTGACACTCATTGGCATTGTGATCTTGAACCACAATATCACTATAGCTGGATGGAGATAGCAGTGAGAGTAACAGCAGTAGTAAGGATCGAATAAGGGGCATCGTTTTGTGCAGTTTTAGAGGTAATGATAGTTGGAATGATAGACTTGTTTACGGATAGGGGTAAAGTGGTTATTCTGATAAAAATAGTATGATAATAAAAAATTGTATAGAGGGAAATAGAGCATGATTCAGCTGGTTAAATGGGTGGTTGTGGCGTGGGTGCTGGTTATAGGAGCAGAGAGGGCGATTGCCGATGAGGTCACTATCCTCCACCAGGGGATCACCCTCAATGGTGAGCGGGTACTGGCAGAAGGCAAACAGATGAGTGATGGCATTCTGTTATTGACTCATGGCACCTTGGCACATAACAAGATGGAGATTATCGCGACTCTGCAAGAGCTGCTCGCAGAAAATGAGATCAGTACATTGGCAATCAATCTCAGCCTTGGGGTGGATAACCGCCACGGTAGCTATGAGTGTAGCGTACCCCATAAACATCAGCATACCGACGCGGTGGATGAGATGGCAGCTTGGCTCGATTGGTTGGAGCAACAGGGGGTCAAACAGATTGATGTGATGGGCCACTCACGCGGCGGTAACCAAGTGGCGTGGCTGTTGGCAGAGCAGGATCGAGCCTCCATTCGTAAAGGGGTATTGCTAGCCCCTGCAACTTGGAGTGAAGAGAAGGCTACCAAAGGCTACCAAAAGCGCTATAACAAGCCCCTGAGCGAAATCTATGAGCGCGCCACTGCGCTGGTTGCTGCGGGTAAACCGAGTCAGATGATGGGGCCGATGGGTTTTATCTACTGTGCAGAGAGTCAAGCCACTGCAGAGGCCGTGGTCTCCTACTACCGTCCGGATAGCCGTAAAAACACCCCAGATCTGTTGCCCAAAATCGGTAAGCCACTGTTGGTGATTGAGGGGACAGAGGACAGTGTTGTAGGGCGTATTGCGGAACAGGCCACAGAGCAAGATCGGGCAAGGTTCCAGTTTGTAATGGTTGAGGGGGCGGGTCACTTCTTCCGCGACCTCTACCTAGAAGAGGTTGCGGAAGAGGTGGTTGAGTGGCTTCAGAATTAGGCATCAAGATTAGGCGTCAGGGTTAACAGCGCTTGTCTATTATTCTGACGGCAACAGCTACCCAGGCTCGGTTCTTGCGCGACCGCTGGGGAGCGCAGCAGCTGGCTTCTGGGTTGTCTGCCTGGGAGACTCCAGCAACGCTTTCGGTGCAGGCGTGGATGCGTCAACAGTGGGAGCTGTTATTACAGCAGGGGGTGTCACTGCCTCTGCTGCTTACCCCAGAGCAAGAGCGGAGAGTGTGGAGAGAGAGCCAACCGGAACAGCTTCAACAGGCGCAGGGCTTTCTGCGGTTGGGGGATCTGGTGGACCACGCAATGCGTGCCAGCCGTCTCTTTTATCTCTGGCGGGAAGAGGGGGACTCCTTTCTACCGCTGTTAAGTGATACCCATCTGGAAGAGATTGAGCTGTTTGCCCTATGGCAGGCAGAGTTTGAGTTGCGCTGTGAGGCAGAGCAGTGGCTGCAAGGCGCACGCTTGGCTGAGCAAGTAGGGCTGCAGATAGCCCATGGAGTGATCCAGTTACCGCAGCGAGTGGAACATTATATGCTCCAGCAGTGGAATCGTTCAGAGCAGCAGTTGCTGGAACAGCTACGCGGGGCTGGAGTAACGGTCGATGAATACAGGCTACCCGCACTCCGCTCTGAGCAGCAGGTGGTAGAGGCGCTGGAGCCGCAGCATGAGATTGAGCTGGCTGCTTCGCACATCTTCACTCACCTACAGTTGCACCCAACAGAGCGAATCGGTGTTGTGGTGCTGGAGTTGAGGACAAGGCGGGCGCAGATTGAATCGGTCTTCAGTGAAGTGGCAGTGCCAGCAACTGCAACGGAGGCGGTTCCACCCTCACAGTTACCTTATCGAATCTCTTGTGGACAAGCGCTGCTGGATGATCCCCGGATTCACCATGCACTACAGCTGCTAAAGCTTGCGCAGCAGGGGTTGCCGCTGTTAGAGGCGGCTGCACTACTGCGCTCTCCTTGGTTACTGTTAGGTGCAGAGATGGAGGTGCGATCAATCTGTGAGCTACAGTTGTGGAGGCAAGGTGTACAGCAAGTCTCCTTGAAGCGCCTACAACAGCTGCCACTCTCCCCCCGTTTTCAAGGTGCACTGCAAGCGCTGTCTGAGTTGGATTTACAGCAACCTGCACAGACCCACCACTGGGCAGAACGATTTACCCATGCGCTGGCCTTCTTTGAGTGGGCCGAGAATGGTGAGCAGAGCCCCGTTTCATTTGCAGCCTATAATGGTTGGCGTGAAGGGGTAGATCGCTTTGTCGCGCTGGATGAGTGGGTGGGTACTATTGATGGAAGGCAGGCTCTGGCAGAGTTGCGGCAGGTACTCTCTGGAATTGAGCTTGATCTGGGGCGTTCTGCCAAAGCGGTTGAGGTGCTGACCCCAGAAGAGGCGGATGGTATACAGTTTGACCGACTCTGGGTGATGGGGTGTGATGATATGCAGTGGCCACAGGAGAAACGGTTATCCCCTTTTCTACCGCAGGAGTGGCAACGTAAACAGGTGCCAAGGGTAGACCAGCTTCATGCTCAGCAGCAGAGTCGGGCACAGCTAGAGCGTTTGAAGCAGTCGGCCACAGTGCTCTTTTTCAGCTATAGCGCGAGTGAGGCTGCTGGGGCAGAGGCAGAGCGCAGTTTGACACCACTGCTGGGTGTGGTTACAGCGTCAGAAATGGAGTATCAGCCACCTAAGTCGTGGTGGTCTGCGACAGACGATTTGGCACTAGAGTCGATTGAAGACCAAGCTGTTGCTCTGCCGTTGGGTAGCGCTGTGCGAGGGGGTAGCTCACTGCTGGCTAATCAGTCGCAATGTCCCTTCCGGGGCTTTGTACGTCACCGTCTACAGGCAGAGCCGATGGAGCAGGTGCGTTCGGGGTTGGATGCACGTGAGCGGGGTACCCTGCTACATGAGCTGTTAGAGCGCTGCTGGCGAGAGATTGGTTGTAGTGCTGAGGCGCTACAGAAGCTGGATACCGTGCATTTACAGTCGATGGTCCAGAAGATTGCTGCCGGAACGGTGGAGCAGTTTCGTGATACCCACCAAGAGCGGATGGGGCCTCGTTTTGCAGAGAATGAGCATCAACGGCTCTCTCTATTGGCACTGCGTGCTCTGGAGCTGGATCGTCAACGCGAGAGTGCCTTTGTGATTGAAGAGATGGAGCGACAGCATCAGATTGAGCTGGGTGGGCTCACCCTCTCCATAAAAATGGATCGAGTCGACCAGTTGCAGGATGGGCGGCGAATCTTAATTGATTACAAGAGCGGTAAGGTTAACCGTGCGGAGTGGGAGGGGGAGCGCCCACGTGCACCACAGCTGCCACTCTATGCGATGCTGCTAGAGCAGGTTGCGGCGGTACTCTATAGCCAGATCCGTGCGGATGAGGTGCTCTACAAGGGGGAGCAGGAGGATGAGACGGTTTTAGCTGGTGCAGAGGGGGGTAAGCGCTGTGCCACCGTGGCCGTCTCTGAAGATTGGCAGGCACAGCTTCAGCAGTGGCATCAGGCGGTTGAGGCGTTGGCCGTTGAGTTTCGTCTAGGGGTTGCAACAGTTGATCCGCAGCAGGGGCAAGCCAGCTGTCAGTATTGTGGTTTAGAGCCACTCTGTCGGGTGGAGATCTAATATGGGCGCACAGCAACAGTTGCTACAGCAGGATCTGGCGGTGCGTCAGGAGGTGCTAGACCCAGAGCGCTCCTTTATCGTTCAGGCCCCCGCAGGTTCAGGTAAGACCGAACTGCTGACTCAACGTATTCTTAAGTTACTGACACGTGTCAGTGAGCCAGAGAATATTCTCGCCATCACCTTTACCCGCAAAGCGGCGGGAGAGATGCGTGCTCGCCTGCTGGAGTCACTGCGCAAGGCCGCAACGGAACCCTGTCCGCAGGCCCCGCATCTGGCACAGAACTGGGAGCTGGCGCAGGCCGTGTTGATGCAGGACCGAGCACTGGGGTGGAACCTGCTGAGTCACCCCAATCGCTTGGCGGTTCGTACCATGGATGGTTTCAATGCGCGGTTGGTGCGACAGATGCCGCTGTTGGCCACCTTTGGTAGTGTGCCGGGGGTGAGTGATGATGCTGAAGAGCTATATCGTGCTGCAGCACGTGCAACACTGCAGATGGTGGAGGATGCGGATCTAGGTGAGTCTGTAGCAACGCTTCTGCGTTGGTTGGATAATGATGCTGCTCGGGTGGAGCGTATGGTGACCGATATGTTGGGTCACCGAGATCAGTGGCTCCCCTATATCGTGGGGGGGCAGATGGATCGCTCTTCACTGGAGCAGACGCTACAGAGCTCGGTTGAGTCCACGTTACAACAGTGTCTGCAGGGGCTACAGCAGCAGTTAGGTCCGTCTGGGGGTGATGCGTTAGTGGCTATTGCGAGCAGTGCTGCGGTAGCTGCGCAAGAGGGGAACAAGCAGCCCGCAGTGATCGCCTGTGAAGGGTTGCAGCAGCTACCAGATGGAGAGGCTGAATCACTACCATTATGGAAAGGGATTGCGGGGCTCTTTCTCAAGAGTGATGGTGGCTTCCGTTTAACCAGTAAAAGTTGGAACAAGAATGATGGCTTCCCTGCCTCTGCAGCGGGGAAGCTGCAGAAAGAGCAGATGTTGGCGTTTTCACAACAGATTTCTGAGAGTGCGGTTGCTGCTGTGATCCAGAAGATTCCCCTGCTACCACCAGTGACCTACCAAGATGAACAGTGGAGAGTGATTGATGCACTGTTTCAGGTGCTACTGTTGGCGCAGGCCAATCTGATGATGGAGTTTGAGGCGCAAGGGGTGGTTGATCACACTGAAATTGCACAACGTGCACGGCATGCGCTGGGTGATGAAGCATCCCCAACGGCACTGGCACTGCGGCTGGATCACCAGATTCAGCATATCTTGGTCGATGAGTTTCAAGATACCTCACACGGTCAGTTTGATCTGCTGAGCCAGCTGACCGCAGAGTGGTCGCATGAAGAGGCACGCACCCTGTTCTTGGTGGGAGACCCGATGCAGTCGATCTACCGCTTTCGCCATGCTGAGGTGGGGCTATTTATCAAGGCGATTGATGAAGGTGTGGGGGGCGTTCCGCTTCACTATCGGCAGTTGAGTGCCAACTTCCGCTCCGAATCTGGGGTGGTAGAGTGGGTCAACCGCTGTTTTGTTGATCTCTTTCCTAAACAGTCTGACCGCTTTAGCGGGGCGATCTCTTATGCCGCCTCGATCTCCACTCGTGATGCCACCACTTCAGACGCTGTGCTGTTGCATCCTCAACCAGTAGAGGACCGAGAGGCTGAAGCAGAGCGGGTGGTGCAGCTGGTTCAGCAGACATTAAGTGAAACCGCTACAGAGAACAAAGTGGCAATTCTGGTGCGTTCGCGTAGCCATCTAATCCAGATTACACAACAGCTCTATCGGGCGGGCGTTCTCTATCGGGCGGTAGAGATTGAGTCGCTGGGGGATCGTCCACTGATCCGAGACCTGTTGAGTTTGACCCGTGCGCTACTTCATCTGGCGGATCGGGAGGCGTGGTTGGCGCTGTTGCGTGGGCCTTGGTGTGGGTTGCCACTGCAAGAGCTGCTGCTGCTGACCGAGGGGGAGCCGCAACGCACCCTCTACGCCTTGATGAGAGAACCTGAGCGTATTGAGCGGTTGTCAGAATTGAGTCAGCAGCGCTTGAATGGGCTGAATGAAGTGGTTGCGGTGTTGATGCAGCAGCGGGGCGAACAACCGCTGGTGCGCTGGATTCAACAGGGGTGGAGAAGATTGGGTGGTGCAGCGATCTATCAGCAGTTGAGTGAGCCGGGACAGGCTGAACGCGAGGCCGCTGCTTTCTTTGATCTACTCTCTGAGATGGAGCAGGGGGGGGAGGTGATCGATCTACAGCGCTTACATCAACGTCTGCTGCGGCAGAATCTGCGTTCGGAGGTGAACCCAGAGGAGGCGCCGCGTGTAGAGGTGATGACCATCCATAAATCTAAAGGGTTGCAGTTTGATACCGTGATTCTGCCGGGGTTGGGGCGGATGCCACGCAGCAGTGATCGTAAGTTATTGCACTGGCTGGAGGTGCCGCAGCAAGAGTTGGAGGGAGAGGCAACCATGCAGTTGTTGCTCTCTCCGGTGCGTGCGGCAGAACAGTCGGTAAAAGAGGATGCGCTGGGGCAGTATGTGCAGAAGATCGAGCAGCAGCGAGAGAAAAATGAGCTTTCACGCCTGCTCTATGTCGCCATTACCCGTGCGGAGCGTAAGGTGCATCTCCTGGGTGCAGCTAAGATCGACAGTAAGGGGGCGTTAGGTCGTCCTGCGGCACGTTCACTGCTAGAGCAGCTCTGGCCTCAACTGGAAGAGCAGTATCAGCAGCAGTTTGAGCAGACAGACCTAGATATGTTGCAGCAACAACAGGAGGGGGAAGCATGGGTTCAGCCACAACCGCAGCGCTTGAGTGCGGTTTGGCAGCTACCCTCCGCCCCTCAACCGATACAGCCACTGTCCCCGTTGCCCGAGCAGCAGAGTGTCTATCAGTGGGGCAGTAGCCGGGCCATCCATATTGGTACCGTGGTGCATGCACTGTTGCAGTGGATTGCAGAGAGCGGTGTAGAGCAGTGGGTAGGGCAGAGTCTACAGCCACTGGCAATGCGTGTAGATCAGCAGTTGCGACAGCTGGGAGTGGTCAGAGAGGAGCGGCCCGGAGCGGTTCTGCGAGTGGTGGAGGCGCTGCAAAAGGTGGTGGATGATCCACAAGGGTGCTACTTTTTAACCCAGCATGAAGAGGCGAGAAGTGAGTGGTCACTGACGGCCCAATTGGATGGGGTGCTGACTCATATTACCATTGATCGCAGCTTTATCGATGCGCAGGGGGTGCGCTGGATTATCGACTGGAAGAGCAGTAGCCACAGTGGAGGTGGGCTGGAGCAGTTTCTCGATGAGGAGGAGGTCCGCTATGGGCCGCAACTGCGTAAATATGCGGCGGTGCTAAAGAAGCTGGAGCAGCGACCTCAGAAGTTGGTGCTCTATTTTCCGATGCATCAGCAGGTGAGAGAGGTCTCTGTACTTTAAACAGGCGGACAGCTCAATTTCGAGACGTTTTGGTGGTGCCTAAGGGCAATACACTCTACAAGCAGCCCTTTGGGGCTAACCAGTTCCAAGCTAAGGTGTTGGTTTCAGAAGTACCGAGAAGGTATTGCCTTAGTCTAGAGGCTGAATAGTGTATGGAGTTTTTGTCAACTATGGTGAAGGGATGCTGGCGGAAAAGTGACCAGAACGGCCCCTGAGCCCAGCATCCATCTCTCTCACATTTAATCACAGCTAGTTTTCTTGGGGTATGAACCGTCACAGAAGATCATTATTAATGGCAGTATTACGGGATATGATTGGCCAAGCACGGAGTTATTGCTGTATATTAACAACTACTTATGGTTGTTTTTTAGATAGAACAAGCAGTCATTTAGGGCTCCTTCCCCATTGAGGGGGAAGGTTGGGATGGGAATTGGGTGATAAATCAGATGCTTAACCGACATTCTAGCCCTCCACTTGACAGGAGGAGGGGACTTGAAAGGCATAATGAGAGTTTCTGGCTCAAACCAATGAAGTCATTTTGTATGAAGTGTTACTGTCATAAAAGATAGAACACAAAGCTATTCAACCGAGGATGAGCATTATGAAAAGATGGGGGCTACTGTTACTGAGGAGAGTGGGGTTATTTTCTGCTCTATTTCCACTTGTTGTTGCTGCTGAAATTACACCTATAGTGATCGGGGGATCCCTGGGGCTAACCGGAAAGTATGAGCAACTTGCACTGATGCAGAAAAGAGGTTTTGAACTGTGGCAGCATCAGATTAATCGGCAGGGAGGGATGCTGGGGCGTCCGGTTGAGCTGATCCTCAAGGATGACCAAAGTGATAAAAAGCAGGCGATTGAGATCTATCGAAACCTGCTGGATAATAAAAAAGTTGACCTGATCTTTGCGCCTTATTCTAGTGGGCTCACTAACGCTATTATGCCCGTAGTTGAGTCGCACAATATCCCGCTTATAGCGTCTGGTGCAGCGGCTAATATGCTATGGGAGCAGGGGTACAAAAATCTGTTTGGACTCTTTCTTCCAGCAAGCCGCTATACCGTTGGTTTTCTGGAGATGATCGCTCTGAGTGGTATTACAGAAATTACAATTGTTACGGCAAATGATCTCTTCTCGCAGGCGATTGCAGATGGTGCCAGAAAGTGGGCTGAAGATTTTGGATTGACTGTAACATTCCAGAGGGATTTTCAAAAAGGGGAGCGAGATCTGCTAGCGGTTGCAACTGAAATTGCAGCCTATACACCAAAGGTATTGATTGTTTGCGGCCACTATAACGAGTCGATCGATATGCTCAAGGCACTGGAGAAGGTTGGTTACCAACCTCCGCTCTACTTTGCAACCATTGGCCCAGCACTGGAGAAATTCCAGCACCAACTAGGAGAGCAAGCAGAGGGGGTGTTCTCCTCTGTTCAGTGGAGTAGCCAGGCATTGCACCGCAAAGAGGATGGAGAGCTATTTGTTCAGCCGTTTATCGCTGAATATGGGGTAGAACCCTCCTACCATGCAGCACAAGCATATGCCGCAGGACAGGTATTGGTTGCAGCAATAGAAGAGAATCAATCGTTGGATCTTGATGCCTTACGCAAAAAACTTTCCACCTTCCATACCCTTAATGTGATCGGTCGATATGGGGTGGATGCCACAGGCCGTCAGGTCCGCCATTTTGCACTCAATAGTCAGTGGCAAAATGGAAAGTTAGAGATTGTATGGCCTGCTGAGTTAGCAACATCTCAACCACAGCTCAATATCTCACAACAGTAGGAGCGAGTAGTGATTTTAAACTACATCTCAACCACTAACTTCTCACGTAGTCTATTGGTTCGTATGACCCTGCTGGTGGGGGTTGGTGGAATGCTATTCGGCGGAGTTACACTCTATCTTATTACCCAAGTGATTGATGACTATGTCATCGAAAATATTGAGCATGATTTACTGAGAAGTAGTCGTTCAGTCTCCCAGATCTTTGATGATGCGATCGGTGTATTGATGCGGCAGGGTAAAATGGATAACAAGATTGTCGTGCGCATTGCAAAAGTGAAAAGTTACGCAAAACTGGATGACTTTTTGAGAGTCAATCAGCTCAAAGGGTGTGTAACTGACCCTCAAGGAGAGCTGCTCTTCCGCTCTAGAGAGTTGCCTCCACTACTGGTAGAGCAGTGTAGCCTGAAGGCTGATTCGAATAATAGCATTCAGACCATTGATCTTGAGCAAGAGCGATTCTTTATCTACCGTTTTACCTACAACACATGGAATAGAAGTGTGGTTTTGATGCAGAACCAAGCGGCCTACAATGCGTTAACTCAGAGGCTTTTTGATCTCAGGAACCTCATCATTGGATTGATGTTTGTGATGATTGTCATCTTAACGATTGTGCTACACCGCAATGTTGGTCGCCCAATCCAGCAGATGATTGAGGCTCTGCAGGAGAAGAGAGACCCCAACTACCGAGGTGTACTGGAGTTTGAATACCTCTCTGAGGCTTTCCATACAATGATGCAAGCGTTAGAGAAGGCCGGTCGCACAAAAGATGATTTCCTGGCATCAATGAGTCATGAGCTACGCACACCCTTAACCTCAATAATTGGCAATAGTGGACTTCTACTCGATGAAGGAAAGTGCGGTGGTGCTCAATGTCCTCACAAAGATGCTGCGACCACCTTGGATGCGATTCAGCGGGCGGGGGGAAATCAGTTAGCACTGGTGAATGATATCCTGGATATGTCGAAGATCGAGAGTGGAAAGTTTACTATTGATGAGGTCCCCTATGATCTGGCCTCTCTACTGTTTGATCTGAAACAGATGTTCTCTGTGAGGGCCGCCGACGCAGGCATCCAGTTTGTACTGGAGCAAAAGAGTAGAGAAACTCATCTATTAACGGGAGATGCCCAACGTATCTCACAAATACTGATCAACTTGATCGGCAATGCAATTAAGTTTACAGACAAAGGAGAGGTGCGGCTGACCACCTGGGTTGATTCTGAAAAACTGATTTTTCAGGTAAGGGATACTGGGATTGGGATGCCCAGAGAGACTGTGGATGCTCTTTTTCAGAGATTTCATCAGGCAGATGGCTCCATCTCTAGGCGTTTTGGTGGTAGTGGGCTCGGACTCTATATCTCGGAGAATTTGGCACACCTAATGGGAGGAGTGCTTGATGCCTCCAGTAAAGAGGGGGTGGGTTCTATCTTTGACCTGAATCCGAAA
>JABGQL010000031.1:4804-20373 GCA_018648825.1 Gammaproteobacteria bacterium | reverse complement strand
AGTTTGCCCACTCTGTTTTATCCTTTAATTTCGCGTAGTCACTCGCGTAGTCACTTATTATGGCGGATGGTGCCGTTAAACGGTGTTATGCTCGGACGCTGATTCTATATCAATCATACAGATAAAAACAGCGGCGTTGCCATTCGGGCGTGCTCGGGCACTTAATGTGGGGACTCTGACTCATTTAATCGTGGTTCGAATCCATGCACCCGAGCCAATAAAAAAAGCCCATCTTGCTATCAAGATGGGCTTTTTATCTGTCTGCAGCGTTTAGTTTGCGCTGGTAAATCCTTCACGTATCGCCCAGACAATGAGCTCGTTACGGCTGGAGAGCCCCATTTTTTTGAGAATATGTTTCGCATGAACCTTGGCGGTCCAGACAGAGATCCCCAAACGATCGCCAATATCCTGGTTAGAGAGTCCGTCAGCAATCAGCCGCAGTACCTCCTCCTCACGGTTGGTTAGGTTGAGTCGAGAGCCGCTATTTTGCTGGGGGGGGGCGTTGGTCAGTATCTTAGAAACTTCAGGGCTCATTACCTCATTTCCCTTCATCACCTCAAGCAGGTGGTCGATGATCTTTTCTGGGTCGGTATTTTTCAGTAGATAACCATCAGCCTGCTGTTTAAAGGCGTCAAAGATATTTTGTGGGTTGTCAGAGACGGTCAGTACCACCACTTTGATGGCTGGCCATCGCTTCTTGATTTTTTTTAGTGTGGTCAGTCCATCCATGTCCCGCATATTGAGGTCAAGCAGTACCAAGTCGGGTTGCTTCTGCTCAATTAACTTGATCCCGTCAGCGCCGCCATCAGCCTCTCCAGCCAGTGAAATTCCTTGATGGAGGTCCAATAGTTGAATGATCCCCTTGCGAATCAGTGGATGGTCATCAATCAGAAGTAAGGAAATTGGATCGCTCATGTGTGGTTGCATCTATTGTGGGTTAAAAGTGCTTCAAGTATAGAGTAGTTTTGGATTAGAGACGACTCTCTTGGCTGAGTGCAGGGGGGAAAAATAGAGTGACTTGAGTGCCTTGCTCGGGGTGTGGGGCAATAGATAGTGTGCCGTGAATCGCTTGCGCACGCTCTTCCATATTGTTGAGGCCAAAATGGTTGGGGCGGTGTGGTGTGGCTGAGATACCAATACCGTTGTCCTTGATAGTAAGTGATACCAAGTTTTTATCCAGAATGTAGTTGAGCTGAATAGAGCCGGTTGATGCGTTGGCGTGTTTATTGATGTTTGATATCGCCTCTTGAATGATCTGTATCAGATGCACCTCCTCATTATGGGAGAAAGAGAAGTCTGGGATCTGGTTGTCGAAGGAGAGTTCAACCGAGCTGCGGAGTGCTTCGCGCTGAAGAATTTCATGGATTGCGGCTGAGAGCCCTTCAGGGTTGATGTTGATGCGGAAGGTGGAGATCAGTTCACGCAGCTGGTGGTCAGTGGTGTTGTTAGTCTCATTGAGTTCATCGATGATGGGGGCCAGTTGCGCATAGCTGGCATTCTGTTTGGTAAGGGTATTGATGCGAGAGATCTGGATTTTGATGTAAAACAGTGATTGAGCCAGAGAGTCGTGAAGCTCTTGAGCAATGGTGTTGCGCTCCTCCATTAGAGTGATGCGGTTGGACTCCTCAATGAGCGCCTGGGTCTTGTCGGTGATGCGATTTTCTAGCTCTGTATAGGTGGCTGAGAGGTCAGAGATCATCAAATTGAAGGCTTGAGCTAGCTGCCCCAACTCATCTTGCCGAATATATTTGGCCTGGGTGGAGAAGTCGCGTTGCCGCACCTGCCCAGAAATTTGAAGCAGATCTTTCAAGGGGATCAAAATTTTGCGGTAGAAGAGGAAGGGGGCGGCGAGGATGGTCAGTAGCAGCAGCAGTAGAGAGATATATCCGATATCATGCAATAGCTGAATCTGAGCCTCGGTCTGGTCCTCGATCGCCTTAACCATATGGTTGATCTCACTTACGAATGCATCAATCTTTGATAGATAGATCTGCTGGAAAGGGCTATAGATAGTCTGGTGTGGCTTTCCGGGTAGTCGTTGCTCAGGAGGGGTCTCCAACAGTGTGGCATAACTGATCAGAAGAGGTTGCATCTCGTGACGCCAGCGGCGCTGAATGGCGCTGTATAAAACAGAGATTTGGTTGTTTGAGCGTTGACGTTGTTCCAGTTTGGGGATGAAAGTTTGCAGTGAAGGGTGGTTAAGTTGGGATTCAAATAGATGGATTAGTTGGCGGATATTTTCAGGATCGGGGTCCTCACTCTGTTGGTCGCGCATCATCTGTGTGGCGAGCTTGTGAGAGAGCATGCGCAGTGTGCCTGATGCGTTAATGCTAGTGCCCGCGCCTTGAATGGTCTGGGTGACAGAAAATGAGCTGCCAATGCCGATCACCGCGAGTAGGGTGATTAAGCCGATGATTAGGCCGGTCTGGGTGAGAAGGGAGAATTCTGTTTTGCGTTGCATAGTCTGTAGAGTGTAATCGCAGGAAATAGCGGTTGACAGAAATTTAACAATCAATTAAACTCTTTATTATTGATTGACTGCAGAATACTTCACAAAGAGTTTTATGAAGGCTTTTATGGTTTTTCGACTCCTCCATCCTCCTTTGGTGGTATTGGCGCAACCTGTGGGTTGCGCCTTTTTTATGGGAGCCCCATAATTGCGCGCATTATAGAGTGCGCATATTGGAAGGGATTACTATAGATCTCGGTTTGGATGTGCTATAACTTAGTAAATAACTCAAGAATTAACTGGAGCAACACAATGGCATATAGCGATAAAGTGATGGATCACTATGAGAATCCAAGAAACGTAGGGGTTCTGGATAAAGAGGCAACCGATGTGGGAACAGGTATGGTCGGTGCTCCTGCTTGTGGGGATGTAATGAAGTTGCAGATTCAGGTCAGTGAAGAGGGTGTTATTGAGGACGCGAAGTTCAAGACCTATGGTTGTGGCTCTGCCATCGCCTCTAGCTCCCTAGTGACCGAGTGGGTCAAGGGGAAAACCTTGGAAGAGGCGCAGCAGATCAAAAACTCTGAGATCGCCGAAGAGCTGGCCCTGCCCCCTGTAAAGGTTCACTGCTCTGTATTGGCAGAAGATGCGATTAAGGCTGCGGTAGAAAACTATCAATCCAAGCAGGGTAGTTAAACAGTGCCTGCGATGACACGAATCCTCTACTTTGCCCGTCTCTCAGAGGTGTTCAAGAAGAGTGGAGAGCCGATGATGAAGGGAAGTGCCAAGACTGTAGGCGAGATTATCCAACGCTTGAAGGCACGTGGTGACCTCTGGGATAAGATGTTGGTTGAAGGGCAGTTCCAGATTATGGTCAACAAACAGATCGTCAACTGGGATCACCCGATCAAAGATGGTGATGAGATCGCGCTGGTCTAATACCCGCCCCTCTGTTACTCCTTACGGCGTGTGCGCCGCTTTGGCTTCCACTGGCTGATCGATTGCGCTACCTTTGGGTAGGGTAGCTGATCTAGGGAACCATACTCTATGATCGCCTGTTGAATCAGTCGGTATAGATCAACAGGACTACCGCTGCTCGTATCGAGTGTCTCTACTGGTGAGACACAACTCACCAGCCCGTTAATGCCACCGCACTGGATGCGCAGCTCCATATTGCTGGTCATCTGCTTTGGCAGGTGAGTGACCCCTAGTGCAAAGCGGCTCTGCTGGTGCAGCTGTGCCGCAAGTTTCTCACAGATTTTTTGCGCCTCGGGTTGGTTGCACTGCATTCCATGGCGCTCCGCAATGTGGAAGCTTTCGGCGTGTTGACAGCGGGAATGGTTGTTCAGAAGAGCCTTGGCGAAGGGGCAACGGTAGGAGTTTGTCACAATTTTTATGCTTATTCCGAGTGAAATAGTTGGTTAATAGAGGGTTTGCAGTATAGCAGCTGAGGTGTGATTTTCCAGTATAACTGCATGATAATTTAGCTGAAAGATGATCGATATTGATTTAATAGTGGTTTTATTGAGTGGGGCAATTTGATATTTCATAAAATTTTCTTAGAGAAATAAGTAGGGCTTATATCAAAAGAGAATATCCCTGCTTGAATGGAGAGGGGGAGGCGATAGAGTTGCTCTGCTGAAAAATCAGTGCAGAGAGATATTAGCGGGAAGTGAGCATGAAATAGCGTTGCTCCTCCCTCAGAAGACAACCGGTTTGGTAGCAGCAATGCTGGCAAATCCAGATGGAAGGAAAACAATGTCGAACCTAGTCAAACCACATGGTGGCGGTGAGCTGAAAGCACTTTTGCTGGAAGGTACAGCGCTGGAAGATGAGAAGGCACGCGCCGCGACGCTGCCTAAGATCAATGTGACCTCTCGTGAGGCCGGTGATATCTACATGCTGGGTATCGGTGGATTCACCCCACTTGATGGCTTTATGAATCACGCAGACTGGAAAGGCGTTTGCGATAGCTACACCATGGAGAACGGTCTGTTCTGGCCAATCCCAGTCACCCTGTCTACGGACACGGCATCTGCAGGTGATATCCACGAAGGTAGTGACATTGCTTTGGTTGACGAAGAGAGCGGAACGATCATCGCAACCATGACCGTCAATGAGAAGTACGGCATCGATAAAGAGCATGAGTGTAACTCTGTCTATAAGACAACAGAGACTGAGCACCCAGGCGTGCAGATGGTAATGAGTCAGGGTGACGTAAACCTCGCAGGCCCTATCAAAGTACTTTCACTGGGCGGCTTCCCTGAAACTTATGGTGAGCAGTTCATGACCCCAGAGCAGACCCGTGCGCTGTTCGACTCTAAGGGATGGAAGACCATTGCTGCATTCCAGACCCGTAACCCAATGCACCGTTCACACGAGTATCTGGCGAAGATCGCTGTTGAGACTCTGGACGGCGTTCTGGTTCACTCCACACTGGGTAAACTGAAGAAGGGTGATATCCCTGCTGAGACGCGCTCCAAGGCGATTCAGACACTGATCGATAACTACTTCGTACCGAATAGTGTAGTTCAGGCGGGTTACCCACTGGATATGCGTTTTGCTGGCCCACGTGAGGCACTGCTGCACGCAGTCTTCCGTCAGAACTACGGCTGTTCTCACCTGATCGTCGGTCGTGACCATGCCGGTGTGGGCGACTACTATGGCCCATTCGACGCACAGGCGATCTTTGACGAGATCCCTGAGGATGCGCTGGAGACCAAGCCACTGAAGATCGACTGGACCTTCTGGTGTAACGCCTGTGACGGCATGGCCTCTATGAAGACCTGCCCACATGGTAAGGATGATCGTATCCTGCTGTCAGGTACTAAGGTTCGTAAGATGTTGTCTGAAGGCGAAGAGCTTCCAGCAACCTTCAGCCGCCCAGAGGTTGCCGCAGTACTACAGGAGTACTACGCGACTTTGAGTGATGAAGAGAATGTGAAAATTGAAATGAAGGGACACTCTGCTCAATAAGAAAGTTCTTATAGGGTAAAGTAGTCCAACTAAGGTATACTCCCCGCCTCAAATTGGGGTGGGGAAATAACTCGAGAGTCTACGGTCTGTTTTATTGGTTCGGATCGTAGGTGTTTTTAACTGCAGTAAAACTGGAGAAAGTAGAACCATGCCAACTTTTGTACGTACTGATAAGTGCGATGGCTGTAAGGGTGCTGATAAGACCGCTTGCATGTACATCTGCCCACACGATCTGATGAAACTGGATATGGACGGTTCTGAAACCGGCCACCCAATGAAGTCATTCAACCAGGAGCCAGAGCAGTGCTGGGAGTGTTACTCCTGCGTTAAGATCTGCCCACAGCAGGCAATCGAAGTGCGCCACTATGCGGACGTCGTTCCTCTTGGTGGTTCTGTACAGCCTATCCGCGGTACTGACTCCATCATCTGGAGCATCAAATTCCGTAACGGCACGCTGAAGCGTTTCAAATTCCCGATCCGTACTACTCCTGAGGGTTCAATCGACCCATACGGTGGCAAGCCTGAGGCTGATATGGCGAAGATCAAGGATGTTGGTTTCTTCGTACAGCACAACGGTTACCGTGCAGGTGATCCAAGCGAGCTGATCCGCAAGTAAGCGGAAACAACGTAAACGAATTTAATTAGATTTTAAGAGGAATTTAGAATGGCTGAATTTGGAAATCCCGATGTCGTTCAGGAAGAGTGTGATGTCCTGATGATCGGCGGTGGCATGGCTAACTGCGGTGCTGCATATGAGATCGGTCCTTGGGCTGATAAGGCGGAGGCCGAGCTGGGTCGTCCACTGAACATCAAACTGGTTGATAAGGCTGCATTGCCACGTTCTGGTGCAGTTGCACAGGGTCTGTCTGCGATCAATACTTACATCGGTTCTGAGCAGGATCCTGCGGATTATGCCCGTATGGTCTCTAACGACCTGATGGGTATTACTCGTGATGACCTCGCGTACGACTTGGGTCGTCACGTAGATGAGTCAGTACACCTGTTCGAGGAATGGGGTCTGCCTATCTGGAAGATGGATGAGCACGGTGAGCGTTTTGACGGTGCACAGGGTATGGCTACACTAGCGGACGGCGGCAAGCCAGTTCGTTCTGGTAAGTGGCAGATCATGATCAACGGTGAGTCCTACAAGTGGATCGTCGCTGAGGCTGCACAGAAGGCTTTGGGTGCTGAAAACATCCGTGAGCGTGTATTCATGGTTAAACTGATCAACGACAAGAACGACAAGAGTCGTGTTGCCGGTGCAATCGGTTTCTCTGTACGTGAGCACACAATCTACGTATACAAAGCAAAAGCAATCTTGTTGGCTGCTGGTGGTTGTGTAAACATCTTCCGCCCACGTTCAGTTGGTGAGGGTACAGGTCGTGCTTGGTACCCAGTATGGAATGCAGGTTCTACCTACTCCATGGCTGCTGAGGCTGGCGCTGAGCTGACTCTGATGGAGAATCGCTTCGTACCGACTCGCTTCAAGGACGGTTATGGTCCTGTAGGCGCATGGTTCCTGCTGTTTAAGGCGAAGGCTACTAACGCATTCGGCGAAGGCTACATGGTTAAGAACAAGCATATGCTGGATGATTATCCTCCCTATGGCGCGGCTGCAGTACCTGCATCTTGCCTGCGTAACCACTTGATGCTGAAAGAGATGAAAGACGGTCTTGGTCCTATCTGGATGGATACTGTTACAGCTCTGGCTGACCTGCGTGAGGTTCTGTCTCCACGTGAAGTTAAGCATCTGGAAGCTGAAGCATGGGAAGATTTCCTTGACATGTGTGTTGGCCAGTGTGGTATCTGGGTTGGTGAGAACATCGAGCCTGAGAAGAAGAACTCAGAGCTGATGCCTACCGAGCCATACCTGTTGGGTTCACACTCTGGTTGTTGCGGAATCTGGGCTTCTGGTCCTGATGACATCGGCGCTCCAACTGAAGAGACTGAAGCTGGCGTTCCTGATCACCTGCCATCTGGCTGGAACTGGGGCTACCGTGGTATGACCACGTTGAACGGCCTGTTCACTGCTGGTGACGGTGTTGGTGCTGCTGGACATAAGTTCTCCTCTGGTTCACACGCTGAGGGTCGTATGGCTG
The DNA here is from genome assembly GCA_018648825.1 of Gammaproteobacteria bacterium. Classification (GTDB taxonomy): domain Bacteria; phylum Pseudomonadota; class Gammaproteobacteria; genus Thiopontia. The sequence goes on along the minus strand of JABGQL010000031.1, from coordinate 12,849 downwards.
CCAAGTCTATGGTTCAGTATGTACTGGACAACAAGGATTGGACACCTGAGCTCGACACAGACGTTGATGATCTGGTAATGGAAATCCTGAAGCCAGTTATGAACTACATGGAGCACAAAGACTACTCCACAGCGCTTGACGTTAACCCTAACTACATCACACCTAAGATGCTGCAGTTCCGTCTGCAGAAGATCATGGATGAGTACGTAGCAGGTGTTGCAACTTACTACACTACTAACGCCGAGATGATGCGCGTTGCTGGTGAGAAGATCGACATGCTGAAGGAAGACGCTGAGAAGATGCGTGCTAAGGATCTTCACGAGTGGCTGCGTGCGTGGGAGAACTACCACCGCATCCTCACAGCTGAGGCTCACCTGAAGCATATCGAATTCCGTCAGGAGTCTCGTTACCCTGGTTTCTACTATCGTGCAGACAAGAACTTTGTCGACGAAGAGAACTGGCATTGCTTCGTAAACTCCATCTATGACAAAGAGTCAGGCAAGTGGACATGCTTCAAGCGTGCACACGTTGATCTAGTCGACAAGTCTAAGCTGTTCAAATAAGTTATTTACTTAACTTAACTGAATAGTAGATGTGAGGAGAGTCCGGGTGTCGTTAGATGCCCGGACTCTTTTCTTATAGAACCTATTTTGGTTCTTGTATAATGCGCTTTTAGAAGAGGCTTTAAGGCTCGACTGAGAGCGTATTATACAAGATCAATTTTACAGATAATGCCCCCCTCTCCCTTGCAGGAAGAGGGTTGGGGTGAGGGTAGAACCTCCACTCCATAGGGCGATACATCAAAGAGGTAAGAAGCGATGACCATGCAAACCCCATTCGACCTTCCGGTCACCAGCCCTGCGGTTCCCACCCAGCTTAACGGCTCCGCAAAGATTAAATTTCGCTGCCACAAAGATATCTCCTGTTTCAACGAGTGCTGCAAGCAGGCCGATATCCCACTCACCTCCTATGACGTGATTCGCCTCAAGGTGCACTTGGGTATCAGCTCGACTGAATTCCTCAAGGAGTACACCTTCCCCTTCGAGATGGATAACGACCGTCTGCCGGGGATCAAGCTGCTTCATAAAGAGGGAACCACCACCTGTCAATTTATGGGTGATGAAGGGTGTGGGGTCTATGAGAATCGTCCTATGGCATGTCGCTACTACCCTGTCGGGCACCTCTCTCTGCGTAAGCAGGATGTGAACGATGAAGAGGAGCACTACTTCATGGTCGAAGAGCCTTATTGCAAAGGGCATCAGGAAGATCGTGAACTGACTATCGATGAGTATCGTAAAGAGCAAGAGGTAGAGGAGTACGACACCAACTCTCACATGTATCGTCGCCTGATTCTCAAGAAAAAATCCGGTGGTCCAGCCATTGGTACGCTCTCCAAGAACAGCCTCGCCTTCTACTTTATGGCGACTTACGATATTGACCGCTTCCGCGACTTTGTCCTTTCAGAGGGGTTTGAGAAGGCCTACGACATCCCTGAGGATGAGTTGGTTGATGCGATCAAGGATGATATGAAACTACTGAAGCTGGGAGATGATCTGATGCGTCAGATCTTCTTTGGTGAGCAACTGGTCTTGCAGCGTGAAGGGTCATGGGAAGAGCGTGCCGAGAAGCGTCAGCACATCTGGGAAGCGCGTATTAAAGAGGCGCAGGCCGAGCGCCACAAGCGTGAGCAGGATATGTATGAAGTGGATAAAGAGGACTCGGAGGTCACTGGGTTCTGTCCTGACGGCACCTGCGGGAGCAATGATCCCTGATCTAACGGGTAGAAATATTTGACCCAAGCCTGAAACCCCCGCGTGATTGTGGGGTTTTTTGTTTTTAGCAAATGACTCAGAGAACAATTCAATGATGCAAGAGAAGGTACAGATATTGGTGGTTGAGGATCTGAAGAGTAACTCAGACCTGGTCTGTGCTGCATTGGAAGATACCGGAGAGATTGAGGCGATCCCTCTGTTTAGTGGAGAGGAGGCGCTCGAATACCTAGAAACTCAGCACCCCCATATGATCCTGAGCGATATCATCATGCCGGGGATCAGCGGGTTTGATCTGTGCTCACAGCTCAAAGAGAACCCACGGCTGAAAGATATTCCGGTTGTCTTTGTCACTGGAAAAGATGATGCGACAGATATTGTTCACGGGCTCAATCTGGGGGCGGTGGATTATGTTACCAAACCGATCATTCCAGAGGTGTTGGTGGCGCGAGTTCGGGCGCACTTAGCGCTCTCCTTCCACAAAGAGCAGCTTAAGGTGATGGCCAATACCGATGCGCTGACGGGGCTCTATAACCGTAAGGCATTTGAGGGGTTTCTCAGTGAGTTTATTGAGAACAAGAAAGAATTTGCACTGATCTATCTCGATCTTGATCGTTTTAAACCCGTCAATGACGAATTAGGACACCCCATCGGTGACCTGCTACTCAAGCGTGTTGCCAAGCGCCTGCGTTATGTAGTGCGTGCTGTGGACATCGTTGCCCGCATTGGTGGTGATGAGTTTGTGGTGATCATCAGCAAAGTGCACAGTCAAGCCATTGTTGAGATGGTGTGTGACAAGATATTGAAGAACCTTGCGGCACCCTACAATATCGATGATCATGAGATCTGCATCAGTGCAACCGTAGGTGCTGTGCTCTATCCGCTGGATGCGGATAATGAGTATGACCTAGTGCGTTATGCAGATACGGCAATGTACCACGCGAAAGAGAGTGGGCGGAACCGCTTTACCCTGTTCGAAGCAAAGTTAGAGTCGATTGTTTCTGAGAAGCAGAAGATGGAGGAGGAGCTTAAGCAAGGGCTGGAGAAGAATCAGTTTGAGCTGTACTACCTGCCCTCTATCGCCCTCTCTGATGGTACGGTCCAGTCGATGGAGACCCTGCTGCGCTGGAAACACCCACAGCGTGGCGTGCTCTCTCCCAGCCAGTTCCTCGAACACTTTATCCTCAGTCATCTAGAGGAGAAGCTGTTTGTCTGCGTGATTGAAAAGGTGGTTCAGCAGATCAAGCTGTGGCATCAAAAGGGGATACTAGACGCACACCTCACACTGAACTTGACGCATGCAGAGTTTATTAACCGTAACCTGATGCGCCACATCACCGAGGCCTGTAGAAAGGCAGAGTGTCCCCCCCAGTTGGCGCGTTGGATTGAGCTGGATGTCTCTGAGAGCTACTTGATGAGTGATATCGACTTCAGTAGAAAGCAGATCCAAGAGCTGGCGAAGATCGGGGTAACCGTCTCACTGGATAACTTTGGCTCATCCTGCTTCTCAATCTATGAACTGCAGTCAATGCCGCTCTCGCAGATTAAGATTGATCGCAACCTGATCAGTGGGATCGGTAACCCATCTAGCGAGCAGGCCTTAATGACCGTGATTCACATGATTACCAGCCTTGGCCATACGCCTGCAGCGATCGGCGTAGAGACAGAAGAGCAGCAAACCTTCCTTAAACAGCACGGCTGTATGATCATGCAGGGGTATCGATTCTCGACTGTGCTAAACACAGAAGAGGCTGAGCGCCTAATGACAGAGAAGAAAAGCCTCTGTTGAGTTGTGATACATATCACGTTATACATTATGAATGGTTTCACAAGTGCCTTCACCTGTCTGCTCCCTCCCCCAAGCAGGGGGAGGGCTGGGGAGGGGGTGGAGTGTAAGAGCTTATGCAATGCTTAATAGTGCTTGGTTGGTTGAATACAGCTACATCGGTGAAGAATATGGATCTGCCCGGGCTGTTCCTCCATTCGTTATCGGGTAAACGCTCCGATATCTGGTCTGTGCGGGTGAGTGGAAACTGGAGAGTCACCTTCCGCTTTAATGGGTAACATGCAGAAATTGTAGATTATGAAGATTACCACTAGAGAGACCACAGAAATGTTGATGCACAATCCACCTCATCCGGGGCAAGTTATCAAAGAGCTATGCCTAGAGCCGCTGAAGCTGACTGTAACTGAGGCAGCAAAAGGGCTCGATGTCAGCCGCAAGACGCTCTCCACAATTCTCAATGGCAAAGCAGGTATCACTCCAGAGATGGCGGTGCGTCTCTCTACCGCCTTCAACACCTCATCAGAGAGCTGGATTAATCTGCAGACGCAGTATGATCTGTGGCAGGCAGAGCAGCACCGTGATGAGCTGCATGAAGTGATCTGTGAGCGCTTGCAGAGTCGATTTCAGCATATCCCAAAAGAGGTTAATTTGGCTGATGAGCTGATTGTTGAGCGCAGAAAAGAGGGGAGTGTAGAGGGTTCAGTATGAATACTGTACTGGATTCCAGCATGACTGAAGATATCCGTTGGATACAGCGTTTTAACAACTGGACCAAGGCACTGGATCAGCTCACTTGCTTTCTCGATTGCGAGGAGCTGAACGACTTGGAGCTACTGGGGGTGGTACAGTCCTTTAAGTGCAACCATGAATTGGCCTCGAATACACTGAAGGATTTTCTAGAGGCACAGGGGGTAACCGAGCTGTATGGTTCAAGAAGTGTGGCACGCAAGGCACTTGAGATGGGGTTGATAGAGGATGGGGAGGTATGGATGGATATGGTTGATAGTCGTAATCTCACCTCCTACACCTACAATGAAGAGGTCACAGAGAAGATCACCGTGGCCATCATTGACTGCTACTATGATGCCTTCAGTATGTTACACGCCAAGCTTAAGAGGCTGGCAGAGCAGGAGCTGAATGGGTAATAGCACTCCAAATTTTGGCCTAAAGCCGTAGGTTGTACAGTGATCTGCCGTCCTCTTTCGGGCCAGCTTTGTAGGCATGTAGTGTGTGCAATAACAGGGTTTCTCTTGCCGTAGAAAAATGACATGGTAGGCTACGCGCCATGAAAAACCTGCTTCACTACTCCAGCAGATACCCGCTACGTGTTTTGCTGTTGATGGCCTTGGTTACGCTGCTGTTTGCAACGCAACTTCACAAGCTGCAGTTTAGTATCTCTGCTCAGAGCATGATGGTCAAAAATGATCCACTCTGGGATACCTATCAGAAAGAGCTGAAGACCTTCGGTGCGGATCAGGTAACGATCATCTATCTACGAGATGAGGCGCTGTTCTCGGTTGAAAATCTGCAGTTGATTCAACAAACCGTTCAGCAGCTGGAGTCGCTCGAATTCGTGGTCAAGAGCAGTAGCCTGTTCAATGCGACCCATTTTCAAGAGATTGATGATCTCATCCGCAGTGACCCCTTTCTCCATGTTATTCCTCAAACTGAAGAGGAACGTGCACGCATTATTGATGCAGCAACCCATACGCCGCTGATTGCAGAGAACCTGATCTCTAAAGATGGAAAGAGTATGGCGATCAACCTTTCGATTGATAGTAGTAATCAGCACCCAGTCAACCGAGACCATGAGATTGCTGTCGCCATTGAGGAAGTGTTGCAACCACTTCAACAGCAGCTGGACCACGCCTTCCAGATGAGTGCCTCCTATGTGCAGGATAAGATCTCACACCAGCTGCAGCAGGACCAGTTGACCATTTTGCCAGCGGCACTGGTTGTGCTGATTGTGGTATTGGGGCTGAGCTTGAGAAGTGTGAACTGTGCGCTGATTCCACTCTCTACCGCAACCATGAGTGTGGTGATCACGCTATCGATGATGGCGATGTTGGAGATCCCCGTTAATGTATTAACCTCCATTATTCCAGCGCTGTTGATCATCATCGGATCAACCACGGATGTGCATCTGATGTCTCAATATCATGATGGAATCCGCAGTGGGATGAGTCGAACTGAGGCGGTGAGTCAACTCCCCACCATGCAGTCGATGGCGATTTTGCTCGCCTTTGTGACCACCTTTTTTGGCTTCCTCTCTGTGACCTTGACAGAGCTGGCACTACTGCGGGAATTTGGTTGGATTGCCGCCTTTGGCCTCACCGTGAATTTCTTGATCACCGTGCTCTTTGTGCCTGCCTTCTTAACCCTTTATGGGGCGCATACCCTGCCCAACAATAACCGAGAGAACTTCTACCAACGTGCTATCCGCTCAATCTTTGAGGCGGTGATGCGCCTGAAGAGGGTGTTGATCACACTGCTTGTGCTCAATATCTTTGTGTTTGCATGGGGGGCTCAATCCTTGCAGGTTAACAACAATGTCCTCTCTTACTTCTTTGCCGAGTCTGAGGTTAAGCAGAAGGCGGAGACCATTCACCGTGATCTGTCGGGTATGCAGACCTTTTCGATCATTGTGGAGTCGGGTATTGAGGGAACCTTTCTCAAGGCCCGATACCTGCAGGAGGTGGAGAAGCTGCAACAGTTTATTGAGAAGAGAGCGGTGTTTGATCAATCCTTCTCCTTCGCGAACTTCATTCAGCTGATTCATCAGGTGATGGATGGCACCCCAGAGCCAATGTTGCCAGAAGAGGATGAGCTGATCCAAGGCTACATGGGGCTGGTCTCATTCGATACCGTGAAGAGCTATGTGGATGAACAGTATGGAGCAACGCGCATACTGGTTCGGCACAACCTCGACTCCTCAGCAGCTGTAGAGCGTGAGCTTGAAGAGATTGAGCGCTTTATCAAAAAGGAGCTGACCGCCAGCCTGCGCTATGAGTTCAGTGGAGAGTCCATCCTCACCAATCGAGCGGCCTATCTCATGTCGGTTGGGCAGTTTCAGTCACTGCTGTTGATGATCTTTGTGATCTTCCTCTTGGTCTCACTGCTGTTTGTTGATCTGCGTGCAGGGCTGCTGGCGCTGCTCCCTAACCTCTTCCCTATTGTGGTGCTGTTTGGGGTGATGGGGCAGTACAATATCCCGCTGGATATCGGTACCGCAATGGTGGCGGTGATCGCACTGGGGATCTGTGTGGATGACACCATCCACTTTCTCAGCCGTTACCACTCCTTTACCCGAGGTAATGAGGATGTAGAGATGGCGCTGCGGCAGACCATTGTGCATGAGGCAACACCGATCACAACCACCTCCATTGCGTTGATCTTTGGCTTCCTAACCTTGACCTTCTCCACCTTTCAGCCCGTGGTCTACTTTGGTGCCTTGAGTGCGATGGTGATCTTCTTGGCGCTCTTCACCAATTTTGTATTGACCCCTATCCTGCTCTCTTATGTTCACCTGATTACGGTTTGGGATATGGTCTCTCTCAATCTGAAAACGGCAGTGCTGAGCCATAGCAAGATCTTCCAGGGGATGAGAAGCTTTCAGATTAAACAGGTGATCCTGACTGGGGAGATCCATGAGCATGAGAATGGGGTGGTTATTGCTCAACAGGGAACCCCCGCAGATGAGATCTATGTGGTGCTTGCGGGGAATGTGAAAGTTACCCGCAAAGAGGAGAGTGGGGTGGTTTATGAAGTGCGCAGAGTTCCAGCGGGTGGTGTGTTTGGTGAGGCCTCGCTGCTCGCTGCGGATAACCATTTTGCCAGCGTTTCAGCGATCCATTATGCAAAGATACTGACGATTAAATCGAAACGAATCCATCACCTAGAGCGCTTCCACCCACGTATCGCCTTGCGACTGTTTCGCAATCTTTCAGAAATTTTGGGTGTACGTCTGGTTGCGCAAGGTGCGCGGGCAACGCAGAGGGAGGGTTGATCTCTCTTCTATTTGCGTGGAATACCCAGTCGTTTACGGATACGCCATAGTTTGTCACGACTGAAGCAGAGGCGGCGTGCCAGCTCAGTTTCGGTCATGCTGTGTTGGTGTTGCAAAATAACTTGGCGATGATATTCATCGACTCCCATCAATGGAAGCAGCCCCTGTTCACCTTGATTCGCTGTGCTATGCCCACAGAGAATCCCTTTGAGCTGTTGGATTACATCGGCATCCTTTTTATGCTCTGACGGCTTCTGGTTTTGCCGCTCTTCTGCGGTGCCATACTTGGATATCGCTTCATCAACCTCGGTGACCAGCTTCTCCATCAAAATCGGTTTCTGCAGGTAGCCGATGGCACCATGTCGCATCGATTCGCTGGCGCTGCCTACATCACCATGTCCGGTGAGAATGATAACGGGCAGCTCTGCATGCTGTTTCTCTATCTCTTTCAATAGGGTGATGCCATCCATAAGAGGCATTTTTA
>JABGQL010000031.1:0-4704 GCA_018648825.1 Gammaproteobacteria bacterium | reverse complement strand
TGCTGTTTCTCTATCTCTTTCAATAGGGTGATGCCATCCATAAGAGGCATTTTTAGATCCAGCAGCATCAGGTCGACAAGAGCGGTATCTAGGTACTCCATTACGGTCTCAGGGCGACTGATGGTGATGACTTGATATCCGCGATCAGCAAGCTCTTCGCTCACCACCTCAAGCAGAAGTGGGTCATCATCGACCATCAATATGCTTCGTTCTCTATCTGTCTCTTTATCTCTCATGGGGGGAAGGGTATCTTGTCCTGAGTAAGCCCTCAAGTGTTAAGCTGATGGCGTATCGGTCTTGAAGCGGATGATGGCTGTTGTCCCCAGATCTTTCTGGCTATCAAAGGTAAGTGCTGCTTGAAAGCGGCGCACAATCCCCTTTGCGATGAAGAGCCCTAAACCAGTTCCATCACCAATATCCTTAGTGGTATAGAAAGGTTCCATGCAGCGAAGTCGTTGCTCCTCATCCATCCCAACACCATTGTCCTGGACGGTCAATGTAGGCGGGGTTCCCATAGTAAATTGGACCCCAATTTTACCGCTGGGCTGAGGTTGTTTCTGGGTGCGCTCCTCAATGGCATGTAGTGCATTATTCATCAGATTGGTGGTCAGTTGCTCTAGCTGGCGTTCCTCTCCCCATATATCCAGAGGGGTAGCGTTCTCGCTGTTCAGGTTGATTTCAAGCTCAACCCCCTGCTGCTGACAAATGGAGTGAAAGAATTGGAGTCCGCGCTTAATTGCGGGAAGCGGCTCAAACCAGCGGTTGCTAGGGATCTCGTTATCTTGGTAACTATAGCTGCGCATATGACGGATGGTTTCGTTAGCCTTTATCACTGCACTTGCCGCTTGGTCGAGTGGTTTGCTCAGCTGCTCTGGTAAGAAGTCGGGCTTGCTGCTGAGCCTACGGATTCGATCCAGTACCGTGCTGATAACCATCATTGGCTGGTTGATCTCATGGGCAATCATGCTCGACATCTCCCCCAAAGCCGTTAGGCGACTGGCATGGATCATCTGCCCCTCTGCCAGCACATAGCGTTTGATTGAGTCTAGGCGATGTACAATCATATCATCAGAATCCTCTTTATAGAGTACATCCAGCCCAGTCCCCTTTAGCGACTTGGATTCACTACGTGAGGTATAGATCAGGGTCAGCGGGTCTCCAGCACCCTCAAGGGTGCGAAGTTCTCGTGCCAGCTCTACGCCAGTACCGTCTGGTAGATAGTAATCAAGGATAGCCAGTTGAGGGCGGGTCTGCTGAGCAAGCTTGAGGGCACTGTGCTTATCCTCTGCAAGAATGACCTCGTAACCGTGAGTGGTTAGTAGGCTGTAGTAGACCTCCCGTATGGTTGCCGAGTCATCGACAAAGAGAATACGAAAGGCATCATCATGGCTGCTGGGGAGTACCAGATCATTCATTTCACGCTGTAGCACCCAAGCGCCTACCAAGCGCTTCATTGCATTAACACGCAGTATGAAGCGTTCGAAAGTATCGTCTTTACTGATCAGTTCAATGGCACCAGCAGCCAGTGCTTGATCGACAACCTCAGGGTGTTGCGAGTGCATGGCGCAGACCACCCCTTGGGTGCGTGGGTTTTGGTGTAGTTTGTGGATCAGCTCATCACCGTTGCCATCGGGCATGGCGTAATCAATGATCCCAATTTCGGGTTGATGCTCCTTGGCAATCTCCAGTGCCTCGGATGCAGTGCTGGCAGGGAGCACCTCATAACCGTGCTTCTGCAGCAGATCTGTATAGACGGAAAGGATGGTTGCAGAGTCGTCAACCAGTAGCACTTTCATAACTGTTCTCCTTATTCTTGCTTGCCTTGCCGTATGAGCTGGAGTGTAGGGTGCTTGGGGTTCAGTTGTTGTACCTGATCCAGATGCTCCTTCTGGCCTGCGTTGATGCCTTTTTTGTTGAGCACCAAGGCAATGATAGCATGTGCATCGGCCCTATCTTTGTTGGATAGGTAGAGGCTATTGCTCCTTAGGCTGCCAGAGAGTGCTCTTTCTGCCTCCTCTAAGGCCTCCAGATCATCGCCGGAGTCGACCAAGACTCTGGCTTTACCAGCATGAGCCCAACAGGCCCAAGCAGGGTGTTGATCAATCAGCTGATCATAGAGTCGGATCGCCTCATCAAAGCGCTTGCCTTGGTAAGCCTGCTCTGCAGAGGTGCGTTTTATTTCAGAGCAGCTACGAGCTATGGTTGTTGTGCGGACTGATGCTGGATTACTCCAGCGGGAAGGAGTTGTTACTGGTTGCTTTTGTGGCTGCTGTAAATCGCTGGTTATCCCTTTTTGAAAGGCGCAGGCTCCTCCAACTTCAGATCTTCTCATTAGGGTATTGACCTGACTCGCCTCTACCGCATCGACAAATAAGAATCCATCATCATGTAACAATAGATTAAAAATTCGAGTCATCTGTTTGCAGGTGGCTTGATTGAAGTAGATCAGCAGATTATGGGAGAAGATTAGATGATAACCAGGGGCAAGAAGAGTGTGAGCTTGGGTAAGCAGGTTCATTCGGATAAATGTCACACTGTTACGTACCTTGGGGTGGATGGCGTACTCTTTGGGGTGCTGTAAAAAGTGGCTCTGAATAAATGAGTCGGGTGTCTGTCGAAGTGCGTATTTACGGTATCTTCCTTGCTGTGCCTGCTGAATAGAGCTTTCAGCAATATCAACAGCGGTAATTTCCACTTGAGTGGGGGCGATACCATGTTCCTGTAAAAGCATGGCGAAAGAGTAGGGCTCTTCACCCTGAGCACAGGGGGCTGAAAGCACGCGAGGACGAACCCCTTTTTTCAGTAAAGGTTGAATGACATGCTTTATTGCCGCCTCCATATTCTTTTTGTGGCGCAAAAAGAAGGACTCATGTGTGGTGATTGCATCAATAAACGGTTGTGAGTTGAGTTCGCCGCGCATCAGCTGAATGATATATTCGGGTTCACTAAGCGGTGAGTCTGCAACCAGCACCTTGAGTGCAAGCTCTACTGGGTGTCGATTAACCGAGGTGATATGGATGCCAGTCTGCTGTTGAATCCAGCTAAATAGGGTCTCGTAGATTGGAAGAAGGTGTTTCATGAGCGCTAGAGGTGACTGTTAATTTTTGTTGCGAGATGTTCCGGTGGGTAGCCTTGCTCTTGGTTGGTGGCAAGGCGAGCAGCACGGGGCATGGCATCAATGATTGCGCTCTGTTCATCTTGAGCAAGTGCAATGGCTCCTGTTTGAAGCATCTCTTTAAGGCCACTGGCCCCATCATCCCCCATCCCAGTCAATACCACGCCGCAGGATTTTCCAGATACATTCTTGGCAATGCTAGAAAACAGGTGGTTAATATTTGGAAAGAAATACTGCTTTGGCTCTGGGGCACTGATAAGAAACTGTAGACCGGGGCCGACTCCAAGATTGTGTTTTCCCCCAGGTGCAATGTAGATACGACCATTTTCCAGTCGCTCTTGGTGGCGAGCAATACTGCAAGGGAAGTGGGTCTGGTCGCTGAGCCAAGATACAAAACCCTGAGTAAATTCTGCATCAAGGTGTAGGCAGATAATAATGGGTGTGGGAAAAGGGTGCCGTAGGTTCTTGAGTACTCTTACTACTGTTGTAGGGCCGCCAGTGGAGCAGCCAATAGCAAGCAGGGAGAGAGGTTTATCTTGTTTGCTTTTTGCCGATTGTGGGGCGGGTTGAGTTGAAGGAGGTTGAGGACGATTCTGTTTGAGTAGCTTTTTATCGCTGATTCCAAGGACGGCATGGATCTTATGCAGAAGAGCTTTCCCTGCTTGGAGTAGTTGCTGTTCCGTGACATGGGTGCCGGGTGCAAAAGGGAGGCAGGGGGAGCGTACGTAATCTGTAGCGCCATGATGCAGGGCCTCAAAAATATGGCGCATATTACGGGTGATGGTTGCGCTGGTAATCAGGATACGGGTCTTGGGGCAGTTGCGGATGATCTGATGGGTCGCTTCGACGCCATTCATCTTTGGCATATGGATGTCCATCAATACCAAGTCAGGAAGGTGACGCTTGACCTGTGATATTGCCTCTATCCCATTAAGTGCGGTAGCTACCACTTTATAGTTAGCGTGTGTCTCAACGGTTGCACGAATCACAGCGGTCAATACCTGTGAGTCATTCACGATAAGGATTTTGACGGGCTTTTTAGGTGTGATCGTCATTTTATGATGGGTTACGTCTTATTTCTTGTGGTTAGTCCTTTATATTCTACATTATCATGACGGTTTGTATATCTATTGGGTGGTTTATTTGTGTTTTGATAGGAATTTTGATTAATTGTGCGTTTTTTGTCTTGTTATTTGTTTTTTTGTCTTGTTTTTTGTTGGATTAGGTTGGGTAGTACGACAGCTCCCCCCCCATCGGGTCGAAAACGGGGGCAGTTCTAACATTAGCATGGTATCTGCAGTGGTTCTGAGCTCTCCATAGTAGATAGAAAGATAAAGTTTAGAATATATTAATATTTATAATGTTTTATTTAACTTGATCGAGTTACAATGTGCGGCTGAATTATTGATATTGTCCGGTTTTCAACAAGGCAGAAATATGAAATTACTCGATATACTTAGTATTAAGAACAAGTTGGCACTGATGGTTATAGTGCCTTTACTCGCTATGCTCTATTTCTCGACAGATCTGTTGCTTGAAAAGCGCCCCACGCCTACGGCCACGAATCTCCGAATAACATAGACAAGACA
>JABGQL010000026.1 GCA_018648825.1 Gammaproteobacteria bacterium | reverse complement strand
GCTCTCTTCTGTATGTTCTCTTTTTTCGAGCATCAGCAACGCACTACCTACACCCACATCGTTACCCATAAATAAAATCCACTGGACATTGGGCGCCTGATCTGCTCCAATGCCTCCCATCATAATCAGGATGGAGACCCCAAATGGATACCGAACTGAGGGCGGCATTGCCAAAGAGAGCTTGTGGAGTCCCATTTCACCCCCGTTCTCTACGAACTATTCGTGAACTGATCCACTCCTTGAGTGGCGCCAGTCGTCAACAGATTATACGTCAATGCTGTGAACATCTGGGGTGGAGTGATTACCAGGGACAGGCGAAGGTAACAGCCGCCCGCTCGGTGTTGCTAAGCTTTCATGAGAGAGGATGGATTGAGCTTCCTGCGGCACGAGCAGTAAAACGGACCTCGCCCTCTAGCTCCCTTCCTTCTGGGTATGAGCCAATCCAGATTCAATTGCCTCTTCATCAGTTGCAAGGGATCACACTACGTACCGTTACTACAAAATCTGAGCGCCACCTTTGGCGTGGAATGATGGAGCACTACCATTACCTTGGAGGACCTCGTCTCTTTGGTGCCCAGCTGCGCTATCTGGTGGAGTCTGAACAGGGCGTATTGGGAGCGATGAGTTTTTCTGCAGCAGCTGGGAGACTGAGAGAGCGTGATCACTGGATCGGCTGGAGTGGTGAGCAGCGACGAATCCATCGCCATCTGCTACTCAACAACAGTCGCTTTTTGATTCTTCCTGGAGTACAGGTGCCCAATCTTGCATCCCATCTACTGTCCAAAGCAGCAAGACAGCTGCCTGCGGATTTTGAACAGCGTTACGGCTATCGCCCACTACTGCTGGAGAGTTTTGTCGAACAGGGACGTTATCAGGGTACCTGCTATCGGGCAGCTAACTGGATCAAGGTCGGCCAAACCAGTGGGCGAGGAAGATCGGATCGCCGAACAGCCGCACAACAGAGCAGTGAAGCACAACCACTACCGATCAAGTCAATCTGGCTCTATCCGCTCTGCTCAACCAAGAGACTGCATACCGCTCTGTGTCAACCTGCAGCAACTTCCGCAAACTCTACCAATCGATCTGCACTGCAGGGTGCAGCACAAGAGAGGGCAGCATGAGTGCTACCGCCCCCGAGATCCTCCAGCTTACCGATGAGCTCTCCGACCTAAATCTGGGGGATGCTCGGCTCAACAAGCGGGCCTGCCAATTAATCGAAACACTGGGAAGTCACCCTGACCGCTCAATCCCCACAGCCTGCGGTGGCTGGGATGAGGCCAAGGCAGCTTACCGCCTCTTTGACTCCAAAAAGGTGACTGCACAGAAGTTACTGGCCCCCCACACACACTGCACAGTAGAGCGGATGATGCAGCATGATACGGTACTTGCGATTCAGGACACTACTGAACTGGACTACACCGGAAAGGATGATATCGAAGGGCTCGGCACCCTCAACTATGAACAGCGCAAAGGGCTCTATCTGCACCCCACACTGGCCATCACCCCACAACGAATCCCACTGGGGATTCTTGACTACTGGAGTTGGACCCGCCCTTTTGAAGATGCGGAAACAGAGTCCATCCGTTGGCTGGAAGGATATCAACGCCTGTGTGAACAGCAGCAACATATCTGGCAACAGGCCTTTGATACCCGGCTGGTCTATATGGCTGATCGCGAAGGGGACCTGTTCGATATCTATGCTGAACATCGTCGACTACAGAAACAAGGAGAGCAGGCCGCTGATTTTCTGATTCGCGCCCAACATAATCGGATTCTTGTTAGTGACCAACACAGTGAAGAGCCAAGAGATCAGAGCACCGAGAAGAGCAAGCTCTGGCCAACCATAGAGGCATCCCCGAAATTGGGGCAGATTGAATTCAAAATGCCATCTGCCAACAAGCGCAAGGGGCGGGTTGTCCAGCAAAGCCTGCAGGCAGCACGGGTCACCATCGTTCCGCCCGCTGAGCATAAAACCGAGAAGCCAGTTGAACTTACCGCAATACTGGCCCGAGAGATCAACCCTCCCGAGGGAGAAGAGGCGATAGAGTGGATGCTATTGACCAACCTAGAGATTCACACACAGCTTCAAGCTGAAGAGATGCTCTCCTGGTATCTCAGCCGCTGGCAGATCGAAATCCTCTTTCGTATCCTCAAGTCTGGATGCAAGATTGAAGAGCTGCAGCTGGAGAAAATCGAACGACTGGAACCCGCTATCACTCTCTACCTGCTGATTGCATGGAGGGTGTTATATTGCACCATGATCGGCAGAGAGTGCCCTGAGCTACCCTGCGATCTGATTTTTGGAGATGATGAGTGGCGAGCCGCCTATATTCTGGCGAAGAGTGATCCGCCCCCAGAGCAGCCACCAACCATCAATGAGATGATTCGTATCGTTGCTGGGTTTGGTGGTTTTCTCAACCGCAAAGGAGACGGCTTTCCGGGGCCCCAGACCATCTGGATCGGTATGCAGCGAACCAAAGATTTTGCAATGATGTACAAGGCAATGCGGAAAATGGAGTGAGATTTGTGGGTAACGATGTGACCTACACCCCCCTACAACTTGCTAAACTTGCAGGCCCGACCCCGACTCACGCTGGATGGTTCTGCCGGGTGTCCCCTGCGCTTGATAGCCGACAAAGAGGATATCGGTTCTCTGATCCTCTATCAGTACTTTGAGATAGTTGACAATTCGTCCTCCGCTGCACATGCCACTGGCGGCGATGACGATGGTCGGTCTTGCGGTTTTCTTGAGATAGTTGACCGTCTGCAGGTGTTCTTTATGTTCATCCACCGTCCAGAGTTGATCAAAGGCGAGTGGATGACGACCTCGACGTAGTTTGCGTTTCGCCTCTCTGTCCCAATACTTTTTCAGTCTGCGATAGATGGCTGTAAATTTGGCAGCGAGGGGTGAGTCGATAATCACCTCGATATCCTCTATCTTCTCTCGATGGAGTAGCTCTTCAATCTCATAGAGCAGCTCTTGGGTGCGCCCGATACTAAACGCCGGAATCAACACCACCCCACGATTTTCCACTGCACGGT